>PGXR01000007.1 GCA_002839245.1 Spirochaetae bacterium HGW-Spirochaetae-7
CCGGCGTTATCTCGGCATCGAGGGCGACTGTCAGCGTGCCTTCGTTGACGACGCGGAGGCTGGCTCGCTCGAGCCGGCGAACCTCGACCTTTTCCCGGGTAAGCTCCACCTGGTGCCCGGCGATCTCGACGACGAGCGTTGCGCCGGCCAGGAGGCCGGCTATCTGCTTCGGCTCCAGCTTCTCGACGGCCAGCGCGCCTTCCTTCATGTCCTTGCCCAGCTCCTTGCCCAGCACGCGGAAGTTGGCCTTGGCCTGGTACTCGACCAGCTCCTCCTCGTCGTCGCGGAAGATGACTTCCTTGACGTTGAGCTCGTCGCGGATGATGTCTTCCATCTCGAGGAGCACGACGCGCTCCCGCTCGTCCCTGGTTACGAGATGGACGGCGGCGAGCGGCTGGCGGATCTTGAGGTTGTGCTGGTAGCGTAGGGACCGCCCCATAGACACCGCCTTGCGGACGGCGGCCATTTTCCATTCGAGGTCCTCGTCGCGGAAGCGCTCGTCGTATTCGGGGTACTTCGCCAGGTGGATGCTCTCGGGCGCGTCTTGACGCGAACCGTCTCCGCGAAGGTTTCGCCACATCGTCTCGGTGATGAACGGCGTGACCGGCGCCATGCACAGGGCAAGCCTGCGCAGTACGCGGTACAGGGTCGAGTACGCCTCGACCTTGTCGCCGTCGTTCTCCGAGCGCCAGAAGCGCCTGCGCGACCGGCGGATGTACCAGTTGTTGAGAGCATCGATGAAATCGACCATCGGGTCGATGGCTTTCTGCATGTCGTAGGCCTCGAGGCCGGCGCCGATGTCCCTGACCATCGTCTCGCACTTGGACAGTATCCAGCGGTCCATGGGATTGACCGCGCTGATCGACGCTTCCGACGGTCCGATGCCGTCGATGTTGGCATAAGTGATAAAAAATCCGTAGGCGCTCCACAGCGGCAACAGGAGGCTCTTGACGACTTCCCGCACGCCCTCGTCCGTGTAGCACAGGTCGTCGCCGCGCGTCACCGGAGAATGCATCAGGAAGAGCCGGAGCGCATCGGCGCCGAACTCGTCCATCACCTTGACCGGGTTGGTATAGTTGCGCAGGCTCTTGGACATCTTCTTGCCGTCGGCCGCCAGCACGAGGCCGTTGACGACGCAGGCCTTGAAGGCGGGCTTGTCGAACAGCGCGGCCGCGAGGATGGTCAGCGTATAGAACCAGCCGCGTGTCTGGTCCAGGCCTTCGCATATGAAGTCGGCCGGGAAGTGTTCCTCGAAATGCCTCTTGTCCTTGAAGGGGTAATGCACCTGCGCGTACGGCATGGACCCCGACTCGAACCAGCAGTCGAGGACCTCGGGTATGCGCCGCATCGTTCCTGAGCAATCAGGTTTTGCGCATTTCCAGGAAATGTCGTCGACGAAATGCTTGTGCAGGTCGGTCGGCCGCGTGCCCGAGAATTTTTCCAGGTCGTCGCGGGAACCGACGCACTCGGTCGTGCCGCATTCGTCGCATTTCCAGATGGGCAGCGGATTGCCCCAGTAGCGGTTGCGGCTGATCGCCCAGTCGCGGGCGTTTTCGAGCCACTTGCCGAAGCGGCCATCGCGTATGTGGCCGGGGACCCAGTAGACGCTCGAGTTGGCGTTGAGCATTTTCTGCTTTATCGGATCGATCTTGACGAACCAGCTGGATATCGCCCGGTAGATGAGGGGGCTCGAACAGCGCCAGCAGTGCGGGTACGCGTGCAGGTACTGCTCGCGCTTGACGAGCTTTCCCTCGACCTTGAGCCGCTCGATGATGTCCTTGTCGCAATCCTTGACGAAACGTCCGGCGTAGTCGGTGACTTCCGCGGTGAACTTGCACTCGCCGTCGACCGGGCAGACCGTCGGGACGCCCGTACCCTTGAGCGTCTGGTAGTCGTCCTCGCCGAAGCCGGGGGCCGTATGCACGATGCCGGTGCCGTCCTCGGTGGTGACGTATGGCGCGCCGTGGACGCGGAAGGCGCCTGCGGCTTCGTGCTCTGAGAAGTACGGGAAAAGCGGTTCGTAGACAGCTCCGAGCAGGGCCGAGCCCTTGAAACGGCCGGCTACCTTCACCGCGGCGGCATCCTTGTAGTAGGCAGCGAGCCGTGCCTCGGCCATCACGTAGCGTTCGGTACCGTCCTCGATCAGCACATAGTCGACCTCGGGTCCGACGGCAAGCGCCAGGTTGGACGGCAGGGTCCACGGGGTCGTCGTCCATGCGAGGAAGAAGGTCGAGCCGCCTGACAGGCCGGGCACGCCGGCCGGATCCGCCTTGAGCTTGAACTTGATCGTCACCGCCGGATCGTGCACGTCCTTGTAGCCGCCAAGCTGCAGTTCGTGGTTGGAAAGCACCGTCGAACAGCGAGGGCAGTAGGGCAGGATGTAGTAACCTTCGTATATCAGCCCCTCGTCCCAGAGCCGCTTGACTACCCACCAAATGGACTCCATGTAGTCGGGATCCATCGTCTTGTAGTCGTGGTCGAAGTCGACCCAGCGCCCGAGCCTCGTGACGATGCTGCGCCATTCACCGGTATATCGGAGCACTATCGAGCGGCATGACTCGTTGAATTTTGCGACGCCGAAGTCCTCTATGGCCTTCTTGCCGGAGATGCCGAGTTCCTTCTCCATCTCGTACTCGACCGGGAGCCCGTGGCAATCCCATCCGAAGCGACGGTCTACCTTGAAGCCCTTCATCGTCTTGTAGCGCGGAATGATGTCCTTGATCGTTCCCGGAACGAAATGCCCGAAATGCGGAAGCCCCGTGGCGAAGGGAGGCCCGTCGTAGAACACGTATTCAGGCGCTCCATCGCGCTCCGATATCGACTTCTCGAATATCCCGTGTTCCTTCCAGAACGCCAGGACTGCTTCCTCCATCGCGGGGAAGCTCGCTTTCGGATCTACGCTTTCGTACATGGATGCTCCTCGGGACAATATGAAGCGGCATTATGCCATAAAGGAGAGAGGAAGAGCCAGCGGGGCTGTAACTCTGCATCAAGACAAGCCACGGTCCCGAACCGCGGCCCCGAACCGCGGCCCGCAGGGCCCGAGGTTCGCCAAACACGACGCAAACCTGCGCGCGCAGCACGTCAGGTTTGCGTCCCCAGAACCAAGCCCGCCGTTGACCTGCAAGCGAAGCGCGTCAGGTCGAACGGCGGGAGGCAATTGCGGCCCGAAGGGTCCGCAATTGCCTATTTCTCCGACAGACTGAAAACCCCGTCCCAGTCAGGCGCCGGAGCCTTCTTCATGAATACTTCGCATTTCTTGATGTACGACTTCGCGGGACCGTCGTCTGGCCGCTCGGCGGAGAGGGCGGAGTACATCTTGTGCGACTTCTTCCAGTCGCGCGCGTCGAACGCCGCATGCGCTTCCTCGAACCTCGCCAGGAAATCCAGGAGTTCCGGGGTGGCTTCCGACTTGAAGTCGATGAGTTCCCACAGCTGAACCGGCGTGCTTATGCCGACGACGCGCACCTGGTCGAAGCGGCGCACCAGGAATTCGTCGCCCGTCTCCTTGTAGGTGGCGTCCGACATCAGGATCCAGCTGCCGTACTGCTTGTTGACGCCTTCCAGGCGGGCGGCGAGGTTGACCGCGTTGCCCATCATCGTATAGTTCATCTTCTTCTCGGTACCCATGTTGCCTACGACCATGTCGCCGGTATTGAGCCCGATGCGCGTCACGAGCGGGTTTGGTGCCGAGCCGTCGGCGAGGAACCGCTCGTTGAGTTCCGTTTCCTTGCGCTTCATCTTGATGGCCGACCTGCAGGCGAGGGTCGCATGCTCCTTGAAGTCCACGGGCGCGCCGAAAAACGAGATGATCGCATCGCCTTCGTACTTGTCTATGGTGCCCCGGTGTTCCAGGATGATGTCGCTCATGCCGGACAGGTAGATGTTCAGTAGCTTGACGAGCTGCTCGGCGTCGATGGCCTCGGAAATGGTCGAGAAGCCGCGGATGTCGGTGAACATCGCGGTCATCCACTTCTTCTGTCCGCCGAGCTTGAGCATGCTTGGGTCCTCGATAAGCTCGGCGATCACGTCCTCGGACAGGTACGTGCTGAAGGCCTTGTGGAGGAAGCGCTTGTCGCGCTCGGCGCCCATGAAGTCCACCGCCTCGCGGACGACTACGGCCATGGCCATCGCCAGTGCAGGGCCGAGGGGACCGATGAATAGTCCCGTGGAGACGAAAGCGGCGTAGCTCCCGGCCAGGATGGCGATAACGCCGGCGAAGCCCATGGCGGAGCGGATGCCCGGCTTGAGCCTGCCGATGCCCAGGATCAACAGGGGCGTGAGGATGATGGACACCAGCACACTGAAAGCCGGACTGGCTGCCCGTAGGAACGACCTGGACAGGATGGTGTCGGCGACGGCGGCATGAGTACCGACGTTGATGTATTCGCCATGGAACGGGTTGACGCCGATATCGGTCGTCCCCGTGCCTACCCATCCGACGATGCATATCTTGTCCTTGACGGCGGACGAAACGACGGCACGCGTCTCGTCTATGGCCGTGAGTATCGAAGCGAGGGCTGCCGCGTTGCCGCTGACCCGTTTCGCTTCTTCCCTGATCGCTTCGGCGGAGCTGGGTGACGATGTCGCCGCTATTTCCGATGCCGCGAGGAGCTTGTCGGTAATGCCCGAACCGATGAACGTCGACGCGGCGGCCTTGATCGCCGATCTCGCTCCGAGGTAGTCAGCAAAAGCGCTTTCGTCGGCGGCGGCGAGAGCCGAACGCCTGGATGCGCCAGCCTCGTCTATCAGGCCCTGCGCCGACTGCAGCCCGACATAAGCCTCGCCAAGGCTGCCTTCCGCGTCCGGGTAGAGCCACGCCTCGGAGGATGCCAGCGCCATCAGCGCGTCGTCGAGCCGCCGCTCCAGCTCGTCCAGGTGCGACAGGGCGTAGAACGACAGGTGGGGCTTGAAGCTGTCCCAGTAGTCGGCCTTCGGCCAGTCGATCAGCATGGCGCCAGAGGAATCCAGCGGAATAGAAAGGTCGCCCGAGGAGCCGTCGGGGAAGGTGGCGCCGGTCAGCTTCAGGCGCCCGGGTTGGACAGTGAGCGCGGGCTTTCCAAGCATGTCAAGAATCGGAGCGACGATAAGCTGCAGGTACCAACGCCCGTCGACTTTCCTTGCCAATTCTATCCTCCGGCGCACGCCGTCGGAGTCGATAAGCACGTTGGTGAAACCCGCGCCTTTTGCCGCCTCCAGGACGGGCCTGATGGGTGCCAGGATGTCGACCATTCCACTGCGGTCCGCGTTCACAGCCTCGGTGGCAGGATAGGCGAAACCGCTCCACAAGTCCTTGCGGCTGGCCTGTTCGCCTTCGAGCGGCTTCTGCTGCAGGTTCAGCGTCGTCCACGCGGAGCCGAAAAGGGCCATGGCCTTGCCCAGATAGGCGTCGTTGTCGCGGGCAAGACCCTTCGTCTTCTCGAGCAGGCTGTCACGCTCCGAGGCTATGAGACCGGACAGCTCCCCCGCGTACAAGGTCGCGTCGGCCCGCCCCAGTTGCCCACCTATGACAGCCGACAGCAGGTCGGTCGTGTTCGACGCGATGTCGCCGAAGCTCCGCTGGAAATCGCGGGGCAGTCCGCGCTGGTAGTAGTCGACGTCGACGCCGCTCGGGCTGGCCTCGATGTATTCGATATCGAAGACCAGTGACCTGGCCCCGAACTCCTTGAGCCTGAGAATGGCATCGCCCATGTAGGAACGCGGCCATGGCCAGACGCCAACCTGAGCTACGGCACGGTCGTCGACGTCCAGGAGCAACAGGGCGTCGGTCCTGGGCCGGTCGGGCTTGAGTCCGAGGAAGGTGTCGTACACGCGCAATTCCACGTTACGGAATGGAGCGAATAGATAGAGCAAAGAAAAAATTGCCGCTGATACCAGCGGGATGACGGCATGGCGTTTCTGTATTTTCATTTCAACACTCCCGACTTTGTTATCGCACTGAAATGGTAGTATAGTTCCGGGTAAAGTTCGACACAAGGAAGGCCAATGAAGAAAGTAATAGTCGCCGCCCTGGCCATGATGACGCTGGGTTCCATTGCGGTCTTTGCCCAATCAGGCGCCGAAATAGACAAGCTCCTTTCAACGGACGAAGTGAGCCAGGCCCTGGCTTCGCGCTTCGTGCTGCCGGCCGCCGACATCCTGCCTGCGAACGCCACGCCAGAAGCGTCCTTCGCGGCCGCCAGGGAAAAGGGGTGGCTGCCAGCCGACGCCGAACCCGACGCTCCCATACGGCTGTCGACCCTTTCATTCCTCATCGCACAATCTTTTGGAATGAAGGGCGGCATGATGTATTCGATCGCTCCCGGTCCACGCTACGCCTACCGCGAACTCGTATACTTGCGAATCATCCAGGGCGTGAGCGATCCCGCCCTGACGGTCAGCGGGGAGCGGCTCATGCGCATCCTCGGCCGCATGCTCGACAGGCAGGGGGGCGAGTCATGAAGCGCCGTGCCGTTCGCAGCGCTTTGCTTGCCGCAGCCTTGCTGGCCGCGGCCACCGGCGCCTGGGCCATGGATTTCGGCGGACTCGTCGGGCTTTCTCCTTCATATGGCGACGACGGCTTGGGATTCTCCGCCGGCTTGACTCCCTGGATGTCAGTGGCCTTGGGCGGCGAATCGGAACTGTACCTGTCGGGGTCGTTCTCGGTCGATCTGGCCGACGGCGCATGGAGCTTCGGCTTCGCGCCTGAGCGGACCGAATTGCTTCTGCGCCCCGTGGCGGGAACGGAGATCCGCGCCGGGCGGATACGCTACGCCGACGGCGCTGGCCTGGCGATTTCCGGATTGTACGACGGCTTTGCAGCCCAGACTATATTCTCCGGCGTCAACCTGAGGCTTGGCGCCCTGTACGGCGGCCTCCAGGACAAGAAGAAATCAGAACTGCTGCTGTCGGGAGCCGATGTCGCCGATTATGGCGACGACTCGGTGCTTTTCGCGCCCAGGCGCGTGGTGATGGCCTTCGGCGCTTCCATTCCGGGAACGATACATTGGTTCGCCGACGCGGTGGCCCAGTTCGACACGCGCGGATCTGACGCGCTGCATTCGCAATACCTGGTGCTAGGCGCCGACGGCCAGCTTGCTCCGGAAATGGCGCTCAACGCCGCGATGGTCGGCTCCTTGGTGGAGGAAGCGGGCTTCGATCCCGCCTTCTCCCTCGCGGCGGCCGCCGAGCTCGGCTGGATGCCCTCAGGCGGCCTCCGAGACCGGGCCTACCTGAGCCTGCGATGGGCCACCGGCGACTACGGCGCGTTCAATCCATACCTGTCGGTCAACGCCATACCGCAGGGCAAGGTATTCACGCCGCGGCTGGCCGGGCTGTTCGTCACCCGGATCGGGTATACCGTCCGCGTCAACGAATCGCTGTCCGCTGATATTCAGTCAAACGCCTTTGTCAGGAGCGCCAGCGGAGGCCCTGCCGACTCGGGAATCGACCCGGCGTCGGACTCGGTCTGGCTAGGCGCCGAGGCCTACGCGTCCGTCCGCTGGGCGCCAAAGTCCGACGTCAATCTGTCGTCCGGCCTGGGGCTCTTCGTCCCGGGCGCCGCCTTCCTGCCTGACGAGCCGCTTCGCTGGCTCGTATCCCTCGCGATGGTGGTATCGCTGTGATCATGAGGAGTGTATCGATGAAACGCATGATACTCATTGGCTTGGTATTGCTCGCCGTAGCCGGCGCCTGGGCCGCCGAAACGCCCCTGGCGACGATAAAGGAATTCACCGGAAAGGTCGAAGTGATGGCGCCAGGCGGCGCCTGGAAGCCAGCGGCCAAGGGCATGGCGCTTGCCAAGAACACCGCCATATCCACCGGCTTCAAGAGCGTCGCCGTCCTGACGCTCGGCTCGTCGACCTTGACGGTCAAGCCGCTGACCAAGCTATCGCTCGAGGCGCTCGTCAAGCTGGAAGGCAGCGAGCAGGTCAAGCTCTACCTTTCCGCCGGGCGGGTCAAGGCGGCGGTATCCGCCCCCGCCGGCGGCACCACCGACTTCAGCGTCAAGAGCCCGAGCGCCACCGCATCGGTACGAGGCACGGCCTTCGATTTCGACGGGGCCAACCTCGCCGTGGGCGAAGGCGTCGTCGTGTTCGTCGGAACCGACGGACAGGCGGTCCAGGTACCCGCGGGTGGATTCAGCTCCATCGGCGCGGGAGGCTCCTCTGGCTCGCCGCTGTCGGAAGCCATCGCCGCTCTGGCGCCACTGTTGCCCCCGGGCGTCGACCCTGGCTCTTTCAAGTCTATGTCGGAAGCGGCCAACGCCGTAATTGCCGCGCTGTCGGCCGGCGGCGTCAACGTCGTCGTACAATGGTGACCGGCATGAACCGTCATCACCGCGGTCAATCCGCCGGGAGTGGAATCATGGCAAAGCGTTCGAACCGTATCCCGATGGTCGTCAGCGTCCTGGCGGCCGGCATCACGCTGGCACTTGCGGCCTGCGCGCCATTCGTCTCCACCAGCGGCGAAGGAGAGATCCAGCTCTTCCTGGGCAACCCGCCCGCTTCCCGCGCCCTGTCCGATCCGCCGCTTGACGGCATTCTCCCCATCTTCTCGTCCTTCACCATCAAGGTGAGCGGCCCCGGCATGCAGCCCGTCGAGTTTACCCTGGATGGCAGCAAGACCTCGTTCACCGCGATGGTCCCCGGCGGCAGCAACCGCCGCGTGGAGCTGTACGCGCCGGTGGACTGGGATGCGACAGCGCTTAAAACGGAGCTTCCAAGACCCACCCTGGTCAAGGCATATGGAGCGACCACAACACTGAACGTGGTTCCCGGCCAACGCGTCACCGCGGTCCTCAGGCTGGAGGTGGCGGAGACGAAGATATTGTTGCCGGATGTTGTCGCTGGAACAATAACATCTGTTAGTAGCATTTCTGGAATTCCTGATGCACCTACTGATTTTCTCAATTCTGGTCTGTCGACATCCTCAGATTATGAATTTGATCGGTATGGAAAATTATATGTCACTGGCAATAATGTAGTTCGCTATTCATATCTTGGAGATCCTGCACCGGATAGTTCAATTACTGGATGGGCGACTTCACTCGCTATAGAAAAGCAACTCAATAGACTCTATATGATCGGTGACGGTATGCTCTCATTTGCAGATTTATCTTCTGATCCGCCTTTGATTGTTTCCATCATAATACCGAATGGATATTCCCTGGGATCCAACGGATTGGCTGTCGATAAGAATGGATATGTATATATTAGAGGTTTTGATAATTACGAACAGGATTGTCTGATTAAACTCTCAGTCGGTCCAACTGTTGGCTCAAACGCAAACGCAATTGTGGTATCAAGCGAGACCTTGGAGAATTTAAAATTAACTTATTATGAGGCAGGATATGTATATCCAATTTCTATTCAAGATATGGCTTCTGTTGAAGGTATATTATATGTGCTAGCAACTGACATGAATGCTCCCAGTGGGGGGCCAGATTCGGGTTTTGATACTGCTTCTAAATCTAGAGGCAAACTGGTGGCTATTTCATGTTCATCACTGTCATTTAATTTTGAAATTGGCTGGAGCGGCGATGATAATCGTTTTCCTACCAACTCAGAGAAGCAGTTCTTTGGGCCGCGCAGGTTTCTAGCAATAGCTCCTAGAAAACTAATTATCATGGATGACGGCTTCATAGTGGGGGTTCCGTATGCTGCTTATGTTGATAAAGACAGAATGATTGAAATTGATCTTGAAAATCGTATAGTCGCTGCTCTGGGCCAAGATGATAGTACAGATTTTATCAAGTATTCTGATATTTACGCCTATTAGTTGATGCGTCTCCTCTTCTACACCGGTGGCGCGACAGGCTCCGGCCACATCGTAAAAGGTCTGTCCGTCGCCAACGCTATGCGGCGCTCCGCTCTGGAACATGAGTTCCAGCTCCTGAGCGTCGAGACGCCTTTCGCCGGGCTTGCCAGGCGGCAGGGCGTGGACGTCCGTACGATTCCGGCCGAGGACGAGGACGCGCTCGGTCCGGGGCGTTGGCGCGAGTCGCAGCTGTACAAGGCTATAATCGAATACAACCCCGACATCCTGGTCGTCGACCTGTTCTGGTTCGCGCTCGATTCGTTCATCTGCGAGCTGCCCTGCCGCAAGGCCATACTGATACGCCAGGTCGATCCGCGCTTCTTCCGCTTCAGGGTCAAGGATCGCGAGCTTGCGTTCAGGCCAGAAGACTACGACCTGGTCGCGGCGGTGGAGCCCGGCTTCGAGCTGCCATTCCCCTCAGAGCGCCTCGAACCTCTGGTCATGCGCAACCGCGACGAGATCTTGGACGCTGATGCAGCGCGGTCTGACCTGGGCATCGAGGCGGGCGAACGCGCCTGCTTCTTCGGCTTCAACGGCAACGCGTGGGAGGGGGCGGAGGTCTGGAAGAGTTTCGACTACCTGGAGGCTGAGGGCTGGAAGGTGGTCCGCTCCGACAACCGCTCTGGCGGACTCTTTCCGGCAATCGACTGGTACAACGCGTTCGACATGGTGGTCTGCGGCGCCGGCTACAACGCCTTCTGGGAGGCCCGCTACTTCGGCAAGGAAGCCTTCTTCGCGCCGTTCCCGCGGAACTTCGAGGATCAGTACCACCGGGTGCGCGTCAACTCGGACTACGTACCCAAGGAGAACGGGGCGGACGCGCTGGTGAAGAGGCTTATAGGTTGAAATGGGGAATTCGAACAAGATGATCATGATGGGAAAAGATGGACAGGATGGGATGATGGAGGCGGGAAGCACCTGCCCGGAGTGACTTTCTCATTGTCAATTGCGAGGCAAAGTACTGGATAGAACAGTCGCAGGGCATTACACTAGTGGATAAGCATGAAGAAATAACCTGATGAGGAGGGCGCTCATGAAGGCATCCATGCCAGCTAAAGATATTGAAGAGAGAATTGCCGCGCTTACTGATTCGGCTCGGCAAGAAGTTATAGATTTTATTGATTTTCTTGCTATCCGACAATCCAAAACGGAAACCGGATCGGAAGTATCTGACGAGGCATCATTCTGGCAGGTGGCGGGAGAAGGATCTCTCGAACGTATCTGGAATAATACGGAAGACGACGTCTATGCCCGGCTACTCGATCGCTGATGTTGTCCTTGTCGCGTATCCTTTTACAAATCTGGAAAATCGAAAGGTGCGACCTGCGATCATACTAAGTCCTCCCGGTGAGAAGTATGGCGATATTTTCATTTTACCGATGACAAGTCGTTTGGCGAATCTCCAGGCGGGTGAATTTGAACTCCCCGGATTTCAGGAATACGGACTTAATGTTCCAACCGCAGTCAAGCGTGGATGCGTGTTGATCGATTCATCGCTTATTCTGAAACGCATCGGCCAACTCGATACGGGAACCATGGATCAGGTGCAACATTCATTGCGGATGTGGCTGGCCTTGATATAAGTTTTTCGCGCCCTTCCCGCGCAACTTCGAGGATCAGTCCCACCGGGTGCGCGTCAACTCGGACTACGTACCCAAGGAGAACGGTGCGGACGCGCTGGTGAAGAGGCTTATGGGTTGAAATGGGGAATTCGAACAGGATGATCATGATGGGACAAGATGATCAGGAGGAGATGATGGAGGTGGGGCTTCACCTTGTTCCTTGTTCCCTTCTCCATCTTGTCCATCTCTTCGATTTTATCCTGAACATCCTGTTGAATTTTTAGTCTGTCTATCAGTGAAAAACCGTATTCAGTACCTCAGTTGAGGAAGATGATCCGCAGATTACTCAGATTGACGCAGAATTATTATTTGCCAACCAGGATGCCCTCTAAGTCGAATTCAGCCTGCTTGGTATTTCATACATCAGGGAATTCGAATTACCCGTCTTGTATAAAGGCCAAACCCTGGACTCTTTTTATCGAGCTGATTTTGTCTGCTACAGCTCTGTGATCGTAGACTTGATCAAGTTCGGATTCCAGCCGGAATCCATCCCCGAAGATATATTTACTCCGAACGCAATCAAAAAAAAATTGATTTTTCGTCGAAATGTGTTATTCTCCTGTTATATTTCCCGATTGTGAGGAGTTTTTATGAAACGTTTTCTTGCGGTACTCGTGATCCTGTTCGCGGCCACCTTCGCCTTCGCGCAGGGCAAGGGTTTCGAGCCTCTGATGGCTCCCGGTGACCTTGCCGTTTCGGCTGGCGTCGGTTATGGCTTCTTCTATGGCGCTGTAGACGTGTCCGGTGGCGTGGAGCTGATGCTCGGAAAGTTCATGCTCGGCGACACGTTGCCGCTGACGTACGGCGTTGCGGGCAAGGCGTCATACTACAAGTACAACTACGGCGGATGGGGCGGCGGCGACTATTACTATTCGTTCCTCGGCGCAGGCGGTTTCGGCACCTTGCACCTCGGACTCAAGGCCGCCGACCTCCCGGACGGCCTCGAGTTCATGAACAATACCGACTGGTACATCGGCGTCGGCGCAGGTTTCTACAGCTACCACTATTCATACTACAGCGACTACAATGAATTCCGCGTAGGCCTCCGCACGGTCGGCGGCGTCAACTACTTCCTGACTCCCAACTTCGCCATCAACGTGGAAGGCGGCTATTACGGCGGCTGGGGCGGCGGCCTCATCGGCGTGACGTTCAAGCTCTAGAAGTACGCCGCAACGGGCCGCCATGGATGTGGCGGCCGGACCACCCGCGTAGCATGTGTGCGGGTGGTTTTGTTTCTTGTCATTCCCCGAAAATACGGTCCAGATGACAGCCATTGTCCAGTGCGACATCCAGGTCTTTCATCAGCGGTACAAACGCAGGTGTGCGGCACTTCAGCGCCTTCCTTGCCGGTAATACTGTGATATTGCTCGCATGACTGCTCAAAACCACGGCGCTTGATTGGCTTAGGCGATCAACGTTATAGTTCTTCCGTGGACAAAAGACTGACTATCCAGGTCAATGGCTCATTCCAGGAAGAAGCGGCACGAAATGCCTTCGAAGACAAGCTCCTGAGTCCGGACGAGTGCTTGGACCTGGTCGAGCGATTGCGTCTGGAAGCGGGGAAGCTGATATATGAATACCCAGCCGGATTTCAAAGAGTTCTTACGGTTACTCGAAAAGAATAAAGTCGAATATGTCATAGTCGGCGGGTATGCCGTCGCTTTTCATGGGTACCCCCGTTTTACCAAAGACCTTGATATTTTTTAAAATGATGCAGCCTCGAATATTGCCAAAATTCGGCGGTGTTTGATCGATTTCGGGTTTCAGCCAGAATCCATCCCCGAAGAAATATTTTCACCGAACGCAATCCTGAATTTCGGAATTGAACCAGTAAGGATAGATCTTCTCAACCGTATCGACGGCGTGTCTTTTCCAGATGCCCAGGAGCACAGTGTCCGTGGCTTTTACGGTGATGAACCGGTTGCTTTTATCGGTATCGACGAACTGAAACGGAACAAGGCTTCCACCGGCAGGCTCCAGGATGCGGCGGATCTGGAAAAGCTCGAGGAAAGATCCAACTAGCGCAAGCCAGGGAGACAAATTTTCGCGGACCAGCCGGTGAAGAAGCGGACGTGCCGGTCAAAAGACTCTTGGGTTGAAACAGGGGATTCGAACAAGATGATCAGGATAGGAAAAGATGGACAGGATGGGATGATGGAGGTGGAACCTGCCGATATCCCTTCAGCATCCTGTTCATCTCTTCGAAATTCATCCTGAACATCATGTTGAATTTTTCGCCCTATCCGGTTTGCGTTTTCCACGGCTTCATTGATCACCGGGAGAAAATTTCATAAAAACCTTGACAGGATAGTATTGTTGTACTAGATTATCAGTGTACTAAAGCACTAGTACAATACGACCAAGGAGGCCGTGCGATGGCTCCGGCTCTCGACAGGAAACCCATTCAATTCAGCCTGGACGCGAAGAGCGGAGTGCCGTTCTACAAGCAGATCATCCTGCAGGTGGAATTCGCGATAGCTGATGGCCGTTTCATCATGGGAGACCAGCTTCCTACCGTCCGCAGCCTCGCGGTCGACCTCAAGATCAACCCCAATACCGTGGCCAGGGCATACAACGAGCTGGAGATCCGAGGCATAGTGAACACCCAGCAGGGCACTGGCACTTTCATCAGCGACAAGGACATCCGCCTGACCGAGGTGGAGCGCGAAGGGATGCTCGAGAGCCTGGTGCTTCCGTTTCTATCGAAGGCGACGAGCTATGGCTTTTCGGCGGACGAGGTGATTTCAAGCGTACGGGAAGGTTTGCAGGGCATGGCCCAGGCAACGGAGGATTGAATATGGACATTTTTGGATTGGGTGCGCGGAAACCTGCTGCGGTGAACCCCCGCATAATCAATCCGCCAGCCCGCGCTTCAGGCAGGGATTTTTCCTTTGGGATATTTTCCTTCCTGCTGATGTTCCTGGTGGCATCGGCGGGAGCGGCTGCGGGAGGCCTGGCCTTCGGCGCGCTCAGCCCCGCGGTGCTCGTCCGTGGCTACGCCGCGCTGACGCTCGTAGCCCTCCTGTATGCGCTGTACCCGTGCTGGAACGCGCTCCTGTATGCGCTGCTCTTCGAGATGGCGGCGCTGTTCGCGGCGACGGGGCTTCGGGGTGAATGGGCCATGCTTGCGTACGAGCTCGACGTTTCGCAGCTGCCTTTCATTGCCGGCGTCATGATCGCCGTCGTCGTCGGCCCGTCCATCCAGGTCGTCGCGCAATGGGACAAGGTCCTGGTACTCAGGCTGGGGCGCTTCCACAGGGTCAAGGGCCCGGGTCCCATTTTCCTGGCGCCCTTGATAGACCGTTGCGCCGCTGTCGTTGACACGCGCATCAGGGTGACTGATTTCAGCGCCGAGCGAATCCTGACACGGGACACGGTTCCCATCCACGTGGACGCCTTGGCGTTCTGGATGATATGGGACGCCCAGAAGGCCATCCTCGAGGTGGAGGACTTCCTCGAGGCGGTCACGCTGTCGGCGCAGACGGCCCTGCGCGACTCGGTGGGCAAGTACTCCTTAAGCACCCTGCTCGCGGAGCGCGACACGCTCTACCGGGAGATCCAGGGAATACTTGACGCCAAGACCAACCCCTGGGGCATCACCATCCTCAGCGTTGAATTCGTCGACATCCAGTTGCCCAAGGACCTCGAGGACGTGATGAGCAAGCAGGCACAGGCCGAGAGGGAAAAGAAGGCGCGCTTGCTGCTAGCCGAGGCGGAAGAGGACGTGGCTGCCCACTTCGTCGCGGCTGCCGAGTCGTACCGCGGCAATCCGGAAGCACTGCGACTGCGGGGCATGGCGATGGTCTACGACGCCATCAAGACCAGGGGGAGCATGGTGCTCCTGCCTTCAGGCGCGCTGCAGGACATGAACATCGGTTCGGTCCTCGGAACCGTCGGCCTGGTAAAAGGTGAAATGGAAAGGGCCGCGTCGGATGCGGCAGGGGAGGCATGAAATGGCAGCTATTTTGCAGCTTGACAAGGTGACCAAGACCTACCGGAAAGGCGAGAACGAGGTGCACGCCCTCGTCGGCGTCGACCTTTCGATAGAGCCGGGGGAATTCCTGGCCATCGTCGGTCCATCCGGTTCAGGAAAGACTACGTTGCTCAACATCGTGGGTTGCCTGGATTCCCCGACGTCCGGGGGCGTGCTGTACAACGGTACGCCGCTGGGCGGACTGAAGGAAGACCAGCTGTCCGAGTACCGGAAGAAGCATATCTCCTTCATATTCCAGTCGTACAACCTCATTCCGGTACTTACCGTACGGGAGAATGTGGAGCTTCCGCTCGTCATAGAACGAAAGCTCTCCAAGCCGGAAGTCCGTGCCCGCGCCGACAAGGTGATAGCCGAGGTAGGTCTCGCGGGGCTCGAGGAACGGTACCCCCGGGAACTGTCCGGAGGCCAGGAACAGCGCGTGGCGATTGCCCGGGCGCTGGTCAAGGATCCGTACATCGTGCTTGCCGACGAGCCTACGGCCAACCTTGATTCGCGCATGGCGGAGGAGATCGTCGACATCATGCGGGAAATCAACAGGACCAGGAACGCGACGTTCCTTTTCTCGACGCACGACGCGCTTGTCCAGAAGCATGCCAGGCGCATCGTGACGATACGCGACGGCATCGTGCACTCCGACGAGCGGAAGTGAGGGTAGAACCATGGGTACCCTGTTCAAGATAGCGTGGCGCAACGTATGGCGGCACGGCAAGCGGACCGCCCTGACCATCGTGACGATGGCATTCGGGCTTGGGCTCTACATAGGCATGGATTCAATGCTCAAGGGCATGGACCGTGGCGGGCTGGACAATATCGTCAACCTCTCGGACTCGTCGGTGCGGGTGACTACATCGAAGTACGAGGAGGAGCGCGGCAGCTTTCCCCTCGAGTACGGCATCGATGATCCGGCCGCCCTCGAATCGTCGATACTGGATGATCCCCGCGTCATGGCGGTGGGCATGCGCACCCGCTTCGTCGGCAGCATGTCCAACGGGACCGACGCGATTCCCGTGCTGGCCGTCGCCGTCGACCCCGTGGCCGACGCGAAGGTCTTCACCTTGCCGGAATTCGTCGACGGTACCTGGTTCGGCGACGTCGGCGAACGCCAGATCGTGCTCGGCAGCGGGCTCGCGGCAGATCTGGGACTCAGGCTCGGCGACTGGGTAACGCTCGCCGCGCGTACCCGCTACGAGGCGCGCAACGCGGACGATTTCCGCATCGTCGGGCTTATCGACAGCACCGAACCCGCCATAAACAACTCAGGCGTCTACGTGTCATTCGAGGACGCCGAGGGCTTCCTCGAGCTCGAGGGACTTCGGACCGAGGTCGTCGTCAAGATGGAGCACCGCGTCAACCTCAAGGACGCGATGGCCGATTCAGACGCCCTAGCAGCCAGGATAGAGGCGGCGAACCCCGGTCTGAGCGCCCAGAGCTTCGGCGAGGTCGGGCGGCAGTTCCTCGAGCTGGCCAAGGCCAAGTCCAAGGGCGTCGGCATGATCATCGTCGTCATCATGCTGATATCGGGAGTGGGAATAGCCAACACCATCCTGATGAGCGTGTATTCGCGGGTTCGGGAGATAGGCGTGCTGCGCGCCTTCGGTTTCACGCCCAGGGAGATATCCAGGCTTTTCCTCATCGAGGGCGGCATCATAGGATTCGTGGGTTCGGTGGCGGGCATGGTCGTGGGCCTTGGCCTGGACCTGTACATGATATTCGTCGGATTCCCCCTCGAGTCGTTGTTCAAGGGAGTGGACCTCGGGATGCCGATCTGGGGCACTCTGTATGGCGAATGGAACCCGGAGCAGTTCGCGGTCATCGCCGTCGTGGGCATCCTGGTATCCCTTGTTTCCAGTCGTTCTCCGGCGCGTCGCGCGTCGCGGATGGAAGTGACCAACGCCCTGCGGTTCGCGTAAAAAGGTAGGCGTACTATGAACTGGATATTCGACATGGCGCGGCGCAACATCAGGCGCAACAAGCGCAGGACCATACTCGCGGCTACCTCGATAGCGCTGGCCGTGATGCTGATGACGTTCCTCGGCGGGATGATGGCCGGCATCCTCGACAACATGGTGCGGAACCTCACGCGGAGCGACATGGGGCACGTGCGGATCGTGACTACCGGGTTCGTGTCGCGCTCGCGCTTCATGCCGGTGGACGAGCTCGTGCCCGACCCCGACGCGGTGATGGCCGCGATCGAGGGGATACCCGACCTGCCGGGCAAGCTGGTGACGGTCACCGAACGGCTCATGTTCGGGACGCTCCTGTCCAACGGGCCCAGTACCAAGGCGGCCGTCGGCTTTGCGGGGGACGCGGCCAGGGAGGCGGGTCTCATGGACCTCGACAGGTCGATAGTCGAGGGCCGGTACATAAGCGGGTCCGGGGAGACAATCCTGGGAAGGAAACTGGCGGGTGACCTGGGCTTCAAGGTGGGCGGTTCGATGCTGGTGGTGACGCAAGGCGCTGATTTCGGCCTGCACATCAAGCGCTTCAACATCGTGGGGCTGTTCGCTACGGGGCTCAACCAGCTGGACGGCACCTTTTTCCAGGTACCCATAGCGGATGCGAAAGCCTTCCTGCGTACAGATGGCGGAAGCCAGCAGGTACTCGTCATGCTGGACGACTACCGCAAGGCAGGCAAGGCCGCGGACAGGATACGGGAAGCGATCGCGCCGCTGCCAGGCGCTTCAGGCCTCCTCGTCCAGCCATGGACCGAAGTCGGCGAGTATCCAGGCCTGATCAGGATGATGGAAAGCATCTACGGCTACATGTTCGTCGTGATCGCCATGCTCGGCGCCTTCATCATAACCAACATTCTGATGATGGTCGTGCTGGAGCGTAAGCGGGAGATAGGCATCCTCAAGGCGATGGGCCTCCGTCGCCGCGACGTGCTCGGCATGTTCCTGGCGGAAGGCGCGCTGATGGGCGCCATCGGCAGCGGCATCGGGACGGTGCTTGGCATGGCGATATGCTATGTGTTCTCCATCCGCGGCTTCGATTTCAGCGCGGCCATGGGCTCGCTGACCATGCCCATCGACCCTGTATTCTCCACCCGCTTCGAGCTGTCCAACGGCCTGACGATGTTCACCCTCGGTTTCCTGGTGTCGGTGGTGATGTCCATAACGCCGAGCAGGAGAGCCGCGACGATGAACGCAGTGGATGCCATAAAGAGCGTCGCATGATGATCCTGGTGTCCTTGATAGGAGCTGCACGATGAACATGACGAGAACGATTATCGCGGCGCTTGCCGCGTCGACCGTGCTGGCGGCCGCCGCCTGGTCACAGGCTTCCCTTCCGTCCCTTTCCGGCGAGGAAATAATGCGGAAGGTTGACGCCAACGCGACGATCACGACCATGGCCTATGTCGGGACGATGAGGATAGACCTCGGCACGCGGATCCTCGAAAAGGAGATGCGCGTCGTCGCCGAAGGCAGGGACAAATCCTTCGTCGAGTTCTCCAACCCGGAGGACAGGGGAGTCCGCTACCTCAAGGTGGACAAGGAACTGTGGATGTACTTCCCGTCGGAGCAGGAGACCATAAAGATCTCCGGGCACCTGCTCAAGGAAGGGATGATGGGCTCGGACGTCTCGTACGAGGACGCGCTGGAGTCCGGGGCGATAAGCGACAAGTACGCGATAAGCCTCATCGGCACGGAGACGCTGGACGGGCGATCATGTTACGTGCTCGACCTGAACGCCAAGGTGCGCACCGTCAATTACGAACGGCAGAAGTTCTGGGTCGACGGCGAGCGTTTCGTCGTCCTCAAGTCCCAGATGTACGCCAAGAGCGGCCGCCTGCTCAAGGAGAGCCAGGCGCTCGCGGTGCGGCAGTTCGGCAGCCGGTGGTTTGCGACCGAGGTCAGGATGGAGGACAAGCTCAAGAAGGGCGGCGGTACCGTTTTCACGATGAAGGACATCCAGTTCGGCGTTACGCTGCCCGAGGACATGTTCAGCCTCAGGCGACTGGCACGCTAGCGGTGAAAGGCATGAGCCGTGCCGCGGTGGCGCTCGCGCTGTTGATTCCCGCGATGGCCGCCTGGCCGCAGGCCGAGTCTCAGTCCGAAGCGCAGCCAGAGACTCAGACCGCTTTCGATCCCGACGCCTTCTTCTCGTCCCCAGGCACGGAACCCGGCGTGCTCGGCGACGTTGCCTCCCCGGCGCGGCCTGCCGGGCTGGTATTCTCCGGCGAGGCCAGCGCCGACATCCTGTACACCATCGTCGAGCCGTTCGACGCGGCAGCCAGGACGGCCGGCTATACAGGTGCAACGTCGTTGCGTCTCGACGCCCTGGGCGGGAAGCCCGACGAGGCCAAGGTCGAGGCGTCCGTTGTCGTCGGACTGCTCGACGGCGACGGCTCCACGATGTTCCTGGAGCTCAGGAAGCTGTACCTATCGATATATTCTCGAGCCGTCGACCTGTCCGCGGGCAGGATGATAATCAATTATGGCCGGGGCACGGTATTTTCTCCGGTAGACCTCTTCAGCACCGTCGACGTCTCCGACCTGCGTCTTGGCCGAACGGGTACCGACGCCCTTCGCGCGCAGTTGCCGTTAGGCTCTTTTTCAGGGCTGGACCTGGTGGCGACCCTGGGGAAGCCGTCTGGAGACGGTATCGCCGGCGGCCGCATTTTCGGCAACGCGGCGGGCTGGGACTTCGGGCTGTCGGCCTTCGGAGCCGGCCTTGCCGATGGCTACGGAGACCTGGTCGCGGGGCTGGACTTCAAGGGAGACCTGGAACTGGGTCTGTCGGCCGAGGCGCTCGCGCGCCTGCCTTTCTCGGCATGGGTGCCGGACGCCACCGAAGCGGTCTACAGCCTCATGCTCGGCGCTGATTACTCCATCGGCGGCCAGTGGTTCTTCGATCTTGAATACCTCGCGAACCTCCGTTCGGGGTCGGCGCAAGCGGTAGGGGATTTCCGTGCCGCCCACAACCTGTTCGGCTCCGTATCGTGGAAGCCGGACGAGCTTACGGCCCTCGACCTGCGCTGCATAGCCGCGCCGGCCGAAGGGGCAGTGCGGGTCACCTTCTCCCTGTCACGGTCTGTCGCTTCCGGCGCGAGTGTAGCCGGATACCTCATGTACCAGGGCGGCGACGTGACCGGCGTGAGTCTGGGGACGCGGCTATCGGTCGCTTACTAGCAATCCCGGCGACTTATCCTTTCCAGCCACTGTTCCGTTTTTACTGTACTCGACGGGCAACGTGCATTATTTTCATCCTATGAGATTCCTTACTATTGCGCTAGTATTAGCGCTCTCGAGCTGCGGCGCCGCCCGGGGATATCCCGTGAATGCGCCTGAAAGGACGGTCGTCGTGAAAGAGGAGGCTGTGGTATTGGGAGGCGGCTGCTTCTGGTGCCTCGAAGCGGCCTACGAGCTGGTTCCCGGCGTGCTTGACGTCGAATCAGGCTACGCCGGCGGTTCGCGGGAAAAGCCGAGCTACGAGCAGGTCTCGAGCGGCCTGACCGGCCATGCGGAGGTCGTCCGCATCAGGTACGATCCTGCAGTGGTCCCGCTGGAGAGGCTTTTCGGGCTGTTTTACCGGATACACGACCCGACGACCGTGGACAGGCAGGGCGCAGACGCGGGCTCGCAGTACCGGTCGATCATCCTCTACTCGGGCGAGGCCCAGAAGGCCGCGGCCCTTGCCGCTGTGCGCCTGGCCCAGGCCGATTTCCAGAAGCCCATCGTGACGGCCATCGAGGCCCTCGACCGCTTCTGGCCCGCCGAGGATTACCACCAGGATTTCTTCAGGAAGAACCCCGACCATGGCTACTGCCAGGCCGTCGTCAGGACCAAGGCCGACAAGGCCCAAGCCTTTGTCGACAAGCTTGTCCCGTAAAAGCCGCAAGTGGATAATGCAAAATTAAGAAAATGAACCACGGAGAAACGGAGAAACCAAGAAAGATGTAGAAGGGGTTAAGAAACAATCCCTCTCTCTCTCTTTATCTTTCTTCCTCCGTGACTCCGTGGTCATAATTTGTATTCCGGACGTATCAGTTCTTGAACAGCTTCGCGATCTTGTGCTTGTATATCTCGGCGACCACGTGCCGCTTGACTTCCTGCTTGGCTGACAGTTCCTTGCCGACCTCGAACGGCACCGCGAGCAGCTCGAACCTGAATATTCGCTCGAAACTCTTGAAACCCGTCTTGGCGTTGACCGCCTGGCTTATCTCGTAATCTATGAGTTCCTTGACCTCGGGTTGCGCCAACAGGGCTTCGTAGTCGACCATGGGAATGACGTTGTCCCTTGCCCAGGCCATGACGGCGTCCTCGTCCGGCACGATGAGCGCGACCAGGAAGTGCTGGTCCTGGCCAAGGACGACGGCTTGCTTGACGTACTGGCTGTCGACTATGCGCTGCTCGATCGGCAACGGTTCGATGTTCTCGCCTCCCAGCAGCACTATCGTATCCTTGGCGCGGCCGGTCAGCTTGAGGAAACGCGAGCGAGTCATCATGCCCAGGTCGCCGGTATTGAGCCAGCCGTCCGCGCCCAGCACCTTGGCGGTCATTTCCGGCTTCTTGTAGTAGCCCCGCATCACCTGCGGCCCCTTTACGTAGACTACGCCCTTGCGGCAAAGGCCTACGTCGACGCCTTTTTCATCGAGGATCTTGAACTCGGTTCCCCGTATCGCGGGGCCGACGGTTCCCATCACCGGCTTGTGCTGCGGCCTGACGGCGATCACCGGCGCGGTTTCTGTAAGCCCGTAGCCCTCGAGGAGCTGGACGCCGATCGCGTTGAAGAAGACGTCCACCGAGCCGGGCATCGCGCCGCCGCCGGAAACGCCGGCTATGAACCGGCCGCCGAGCTTTTCCTTTATTTTCTTGAAGACGAGCACCTCGCCCAGTCCGCGGAGGGGCGCCAGCAGTATCAGCGGTATTATGGGAAGCACCAGGTCCAATATCCTGGAACGCTTGCCAAAGTCAGGCAGCAGGCCGAGCAGCATGTTCCTGAAATACGAGAAGCTCTCGCCGATGCCGACGAAGAAACCGAACATCACTTTCTTGATGCCGCCGGCCTGGCGTATGCTCTTGTATATTCCGTCCTTGACCGATTCCCATATGCGGGGGACGCTCGCCATCCATTGCGGCTTGATGGCCTGGAAATCGGGGAGCATGATGGATCCGATGGGCTTGGAGTACGCTATGGTTTCCTTCGCGTAGATTATGGCGTACTGGGCGATGCGCTCGAAAGAGTGCCAGACCGGCAGCACCGAAAGCCAAATCTGCTCGGGCTTCAGGTCGATGATCTCAGGGAGGATCTCCACTTGGTGGAGGAAGTTGGCGTGCGACAGCATGACGCCCTTGGGTTCGCCGGTGGTGCCGCTCGTGTATATGATCGTGGCTACGTCGTCCCGCTTGCCTTTGGCCGCCTCGGCCTCGTACCAGCCAGGCTTGGCCGCGCGCGCGGCTTTTCCCGCCGCGTAGACGTCGGCGAAGTTGTGGATGTCGAGGCCCGCCTTGCGCGCCGCGCCTTCGGCAGCCGCAGAGGCCGGGTCGAAAAGCACGATCGTCTTGAGGCCCGGCATCTCGTCCCTGTGGGCGACGAGCTTGGCAAGCTGGCGCTCGTTCTCGAGGATCGCGATGGCGCATTCGCTCCACGACAGGATGTAGGACAGCTCGCCCTCGGTCGCGTCGCAGCCGCGCGGCACGTCGGCCGCGCCCATGCCTATGATGGCCAGGTCGCTCATCAGCCATTCCTTGCGGTTGTCCGATATCAGCCCTATCTTGTCGCCCCTGCCCAGGCCGAGGCCGGCAAGCCCGGCCGCCAGCACCGCGACCTCTTCGAGCAGCTGGCCGTACGTAGTCGGCTGGAAGACGTTGGCGGCGTCCTTGCTGTACTGCATCACGATATCAGGCTTCGCCTTCGCGTTCTCCATGAACATGAGGGCAAGTGTCTCTGCCATGCTGATCCTCCCGATTGAAAAGGACTGGGGCGCGCGAAAGGCGCGCCCGGACTGGCGCCGACAAGGCGGCGACATCAATTTGACACTATAATGGAATATGTAAAATGGCGCAAGGAAAATAATCGAAGCGGCGCGGAGTCGGCCGGAAGGCCGGTCTCAGCGCTCCAGCAGCACGCGGTCCGAGGGTACTTCTGAGAAATACGCGGAAAACAGCCGCACCATCCCGTCGAGATCGTCGCAGTTCTGTATGGCATAGCGGATGTGGTGGCCGAAAGACAGATTGTCGCAATAATAGAAAAAAAAACGGCGGGCGCGGCTCACGTGGAATGACCTCGGAAGCAGCGCGCGTATCGACTCGATCATGCCAAGGCCGACGTCCTCCACCTGTACGGACAGCTCGAAGGCCGGGTCGGCCTCCTTGCCGCGTAGCAGCGAGAATATCCACGGCCGCCTGACGGCTTCGCGGCCTATCATCACCCCGGCGACTCCATACTCGTCGATGGCGGTGCGGTAGCCTGGGTAGTCCCTGACGTCGCCGTTGCCGACGACCGGGATGTCCAGGGCCTCGGCTACGGCCCGGACGCTGTCCCACCGGCCTATGCGCCTGAATTTCGCGTTCCACAGCCGGGGGTGGATGACGAGGTAGTCGACGCCAGCCTCCTGTAGAGCGAGGCAGAAGTCGACGAGGGCTTCCCGGGACTCGTCGTAGCCCAACCTGAGCTTGGCCGAGAGCGGAACCCCCGGCGCAGCTGACTTGATGCCCGCCAGCATGGTGGCGGCCCTCGCCGCGTCCTTCATCCAGCTGACGCCGCCGCCCGCTTTCTCTATCTGGGGCGCCGAGCACCCGAAATTGGCGTCCAGGCCGCCGAGCGGGGTGCCGGAAAGCCCGCGCTCCTGGACAAGCCTGGCGGCCGCCTCGATCATCGGCCCGGGCTCGGAAGCGTACAGCTGCACCGCGGTCCGCGCGGGTTCGGGTTCGCTGTCGGTAAACCACCTGTCGAATGGCGAATGGGCCAGGTATCCGGCCGCGCTCGTCATCTCGGTATAATAACGGTCGCACGAACCGAATGAAGAGATCAGTTGACGGAGCGGGCGATGGCTCAGTTCGACCATCGGGGCGAGGAGCAGGGCGCGGGCGGGAAGTGTCGGCATCGGTCGGACTATACGACGTACGGTACCGGGTCGGCAAGCTCCCGCCCGCGTCGCCGCCCCTGGCGATTGACTATGGCAGGACTTTCGCTGTATAAACCCAAGGCGCGGATACCGGCGCGTCCGCGGTTTTTTACCGGGGGCCAAGGCCCAAAGTCGACGTTCCGGCAATACTATCAGGAGGAATGAGTGAGCGTAAAGATCAGGCTCAAGAAATTCGGCGCCAAGAAGCGCCCGTACTATCGTATCGTGGTTCTCGATACCAGGCAGCCCCGTGATGGCAAGACCATCGATGAGCTCGGTCTCTACCACCCGATCGAGAAGGAAGGCGCCCAGATTCGCCTCGACGAGGAGAAGGCTCGCGCTTGGCTCGCCAAGGGCGCCCTCCCGAGTGACACTGTCCGCAGTATCTTCAACAAGCAGAATATCCGCCTCGGCTGAACTGCGGGGCTCCGCCGATGGCGGAGGCCTCGGGCCCGACGGCCGCCTGGGATCATTCAAGGCGGCGTATCGCCTGGCGGCAGCATGCCGAACGAAAGGGCCGATAGATGGAACGTGACCTGATAGAATATGTAGCCAAATCCCTTGTCGACGACCCGGCGGCCGTATCGGTCAACCTCGTCGAGACCGACGAGGGTACGGTCATCGAGCTGCGCGTCGCCCAGGACGACATCGGCAAGGTGATCGGCAAGCGGGGACGCATCGCCAAGGCGATACGCACGCTGCTGTCCGCCGCGGCCACCAGGGGCGGCAGAGACGTCAAGCTCCAGATCCTCGACTAGCGTGGAAGATCTGGCACTCGGACGCCTGGGCGCGCCGCACGGCGTCGACGGACGAATCAAGATGGTTTCATACTCAGGCGAAACCGAACACCTCCTGGCGCTCACCGAAGCGACCCTCAGGAGCAAGGACCAGTCGAGGCTCATGCACATCGAATCGGTCCACGAGAATGGCAGCTCCGTCCTTGTAAAATTCGCCGGATACGACTCCCCGGAAGCCGTGCGCGCCCTTTCGGGACTCGAAGTCTGGGCTTCCCGCGACAAGGCTGCGTCCCTCGAAGAGGAAGAGTACTATTACGCCGACCTGGTCGGCTGCGACCTCGCCGCGGACGGCGGGACGGTGGCAACCGTCGTCGGCGTCTGCGATGCCGGGGGGGGCGACCTCCTCGAAGCCAGGAAGCCCGACGGATCGGTCTTCTACGTGCCGTTCCGCAAGGAGTTCGTCGGCGCCGTCGACATCGCCTCGAGGCGCGTGGAACTGCTGGCGCCATGGCTGCTCGACTGAGGGCTTGTACGCGATGAAGATAGACGTACTCTCGCTGTTTCCCGGGATAGTAGAGGGCTTTTTCACGAGCTCCATCA
>PGXR01000269.1 GCA_002839245.1 Spirochaetae bacterium HGW-Spirochaetae-7
GCTCGCCGCTTAGTCTGGGGCCTGTCGTGTCTGCACCGTTTGCGCCATCACCAAAGTTACGCGAATATTTGGAGTGGGCGCGAACGAAAGCGGGGTGCACGATCAAGGAAGGCCATCGCGGGGGTAAGTCCGTATACAGGATCGAATCACCTGATGGGCATATCGTCCATCAGGTCGGTATTCTTGCCGGTCACCTGGGCACTCCCCTGGGTGTGGATCGTGTCGATCGAAGCTATCGACATGCCCAGTCCAATTTCCTTGGGGTTGATGCCGCCGACTTCCTCCGTCGGGCGTGCCGCACCGGACATCTGCTGGTAGAGCAGGTCCTGGAAATTGGCGCGGCCCTTCTTGAAGCCGGTGGTGTTCACGTTGGCTATGTTGTTGCCGAGCACGTCCATGCGAACCTGGTGGTTCTGGAGGCCGGCGACGCCTGAATACAATGAGCGCATCATGACGGCGCCTCCTTACTCTTCGACTTTGCTGACCTGGTCAAGGTCATAGAACGAACCGTTGACCATGACGAGCGGGAATTCGCCACGGACGACCTGGGACACCTTGCCGTATACGGCCCGCTCGCCGTCAAGGACCTCGACGGTGCGACCAAGCAACGACTGCGCCTCGCTTGAATTGAGCACGCTCGACAGCTTGCCGAAGCTAGTCGCCATGTTCGTCATCTGCTCGAGCGAGGAAAACTGCGCCATCTGCGCTATGAATTCCTTGTCCTGCATCGGGTTGGTAGGGTCCTGGTGCTGGAGCTGGGTGATGAGGATCTTGAGGAAGTCGTCCTTGTCGAGGTCGGCTTTGAAGGCCTTGCCGCCGCCGAGTTCCTTGTTGAGCGTGTCTACCTGCAACCTCGTCATCGAGGCATCAGCCTGGCTCATCCGCAGTTCTATGTCCATGGATCGCTCCTTACCTTACACGATGACATTCAGAAGCCCGTCGCGGCTGACCGAGGCCAGAGCCGGAACCGCCGCGTCAAGTTCACGCAGCGATCGGCTCCAGTACGGTCCCTCGTCCGTTCTGGCTTTCCCGGGATCGCGGCCGTCGGGTCCGGCGCCCGAAGCCATGCCGTTCCGCACCTCGACCTCTAGCGAAGTCGTCTCGAACCCACATTCGGCAAAAGCGTCCTTCAACGCGTCGAGCGACGACTTGAACGCTTCTCTGGCGATGTCGGACTCGACAAATATCTTGCCGCTTATTTGCTTCTCGGCTAATTTGAGCTCGATCTTGACGCCTCCGAGCGATTCCGGCTCCAGGCGCAACCTGATCAGGCCCAATCCTCCGTCGCGCATGACGACCTGCGCGGACCGGACGATGTCGGCGGCTCCTTCACGCAGGCGCGAGGCGAGCGAGTCGGTGAACGATTGCGAAGCGGACCGCGCGCCTTCATTCGAGGCAGGGGCGGCGAATTCCGCCCGGGCATCGGAAGGCGCGGCGAGCCGGCCCGCGGAGAGCGCGGGGTCGTTTCCGCCCTGCGCTCCGGCCGTTGCGCGTTCCGCCTTCGACGAGCCCGTTGACGCGTCGCCGTCGCTGCCGGACCGTGCGCCTTCACGACGCGATGATCCTTCGGTTCGTGCCTTGAGGCGCATGTCGACGATGGATACCCGGACGCCATCCTTGCCCTCGGCACTGCCCGTCCCGGTGACCTCTATGCCGGAGGAATCATTGGCCCCTCGGGTCCCCGCTCCGGCAGCAAGCGCATGAATGCGGTTCGCGGCTACCTTGGTACCGGCCTGCGCGTCAAGCGATGCTGCTGCCGCGACCGAACCGAGCCGTCCCTCATCGTCGACTGCCCTGGATTTGGCCTTTCCGGGCTTTTCCCTCGCCTGGGCAACCCATTCGGCGTCACGGCCCGGCAGCTTTGCCTTTTCAGCGACCTGACCGCCCAAGCCCTTGCCTGTATCCGCAGGCACGGCCTTCGCCTGGAGGACCTGGTCGCCCTTGAGCAGGAACTTGGCCAGTAATGCGGATTGCTCGCGGGGCGGAATCGCCTGGCTCTTCGCCTCGGCAACCTTGTCGGTTTTCCGTGGAGAAAGCGTGGACAGCATCGCGAGGAATGGAGTGATGGAAGCGCGCGCCGCCTTGCCGAGGCGTCGTGCTCCGACCGGCGGCGAAGCGCCATCGGGCACGGCGGCTATACGTGATAACGCCAGCATCTATGCGGGCTCCTTTCGCGTCCGGCCTTGCGCCGGTACGCTCGAAGGAGCATGCCGGGCGTTAGTTCAGGGACGCAGGCTTGACATTCATCTTGCGCTGCAGGTCAGCGGATCTCTCCGGCGGCAGCAACGACAGCCAATACGAGACGACGGAGGCTTCACCCGTCTTCGCGGCCAGCTCCTCGACGGCCCGCAAAACGTCTATCACGGTCTGGTCGTCCGATGCCGCAAGTATCTTCACGGCGTCGGCCGGCGGCATGCCCGTCAGGTACCGGGCATTTTGTTCGACGTTCGCTCTTCTATTCTCGTACCGTTCCGTCATTTGTTTGAATGAATTCTCTCGTTCATCGAGCATCGCGGTCCTGTCGGCTATTTCCTGGGCCATCGCTTCGACGGCGGCCTGACGCTCCGCGGTAGCCTTGTCGCGCTGGTCGAGCTCCTGGCGGATGGCCTCGACGGCGGACAACTGCTTCGCGAAACGTTCGTCGTCGAGCAGCGTCGGAGAGTCGGCCGGCAGGGCCTGGCCCGTCCTGACAGGCAGTCCGGCAAGCCTGAGTACCGGCGAGAATATGCTCTTGGCATCGACGAGGCCCAGATAGTCGAACCAGAAGAGCCCTCCTATGACGAGGGCCAGAATCATGATGAGCATGACGACAACCCTGCCGAACACGCGCCGTTTACCGAACGATGCCATGG
>PGXR01000270.1 GCA_002839245.1 Spirochaetae bacterium HGW-Spirochaetae-7
CGCCTGAACGCCGGGAAACTTCTATTGAGGGTTTCCCAAAAGCAACAGGCTTTGAAATTGGCGCGATTCTTTATTATTCCATCATAGTGCTATATACTGGTGCGGATCGGGCCGGGCCCGGCCGCCGGCGTGCCCCGGCGGAACCGACAATGGGAGAAATAATCATGTTCGACCTCGGCAACCTGGTGGCCATCGGCATTACGCTGATCCTGGTTCTGGCATACCGCGTACTCGACCGCGACAACCGTTCTCTCGAGAAGGTCAAGAAATACGCGGACAAGCTCCGGGAGGATATGGCCGCGTACGCGGATGTCCGTTCCGAGGACCTGAAAGCCTACGCCATAGAGCTTGACGTGCACCAGAAGGCCGCCAAGGAAGTCCTGCGGCGGGTGCAGGTAGCCGAGGACTCGCTGGGTTCCCGCGCCGACCAGATAGGCGGCATGGCAGCGCGCATCGCCGAATACGACAAGGCCCTGTCGGAGCTCAAGGAGATGAGCGCCCGCGTCGATGAGAACCTCGGTGCCATCCACGACGAAAGCGCCTTCGTCGACGGCGTCGCCAGGACCCTCAAGGCGAGCAAGGACGACATCGAGCGCCTCAAGGCCGCGATACCCGGCATTCGGGAAGAAATAGCAGCCGACGCAAAAACATCCATGACCGACCTCCTCGAGGCGTTCTCGGCCGAAATACGGTCCGCCCTCGACGACGCGCAGGCCCAGGTGGAGGAGCTCCGCGAACAGGCCAAGTCCGGCACCGAGGCCGTCGCCGAAACCAACGCCGAGGCCGTACGGGCAGCCGAGGAGCGATACGGCGCCATCGAAGCCATGCTGTCCGCCGCGTTCAAGCGCGCGCACGACGAAGGCGAACGCCTCGAGGACGCAACCTTCAAGAAACTGCAGGAGCAGATCGAAGTCCGGGGCGCCAAGCTTTCCGGGGCCATCGACGACCGCTTCAACACCCTGCGCGACCAGGCCAAGGAAAAGATCACCGAGACCCAGGGACTGATCAAGTCGTTCAAGGCGGACTGGCGCAAGGAGACCGAGGGGCTGCTTGCCGACGCCAGGGCCGAAGCCCAGCACGCGGCTGACAGCATAGCGGTCCGCATGGACGAGGCCGAGGCGCGCGTCGTCAAGGCCGAGTCGCTGTACGAGGAACGATACTCCCGCATCGAGGCCAAGGCAGCCGAGACAGCCGGGAACCTCCAGGCAAAGGTCAAGGACCAGCTCAAGGCTTACCAGGAAGACGCGTCCGCCAGGCAGGCCGCTATACGGACCTCCATGAAGGAAGGCATCGCGGAGACCAAGGCCGAAGCCGAGATGGCCGCGAGGGATCTTGCCGAGAACCTGGCCGCCTTCAAGTCCAGGATCGAAGCGACCGCCGCGGAGCAGTCCGACAGGCTCGCCACCCTTGCCGCTTCGCTGACCGCCGCCGAGAAGAAGGCCGACGCAGTCATCGACGCGCTGTCGGCCAAGTTCACCGACCGCGGCGCCGATCTCGAGAAGCGCGTCCTTGCGGGCTTCGAATCGCGCTCGGGCGAGCTCCGCGACGTTGTCGAGCAGGGCCTCGCCAGGCTCGAAGGCGTCAGGCTTGACGCCGACCGCATGGAGTCGGCGCTCCGCGACTCGATGGCCGGCGTCGAACGCCGGGTAGAGGAAGACTTTTCGCTTTTCGGCAAGGACCTGGCCACGAGGCAGGCTTCGTTCGAGGGCGAGTTCCGCAACGAATCGACCCGCGTCAGGGCTGCGGTCAAGGACCTCGAGAGCGACCTCAACGCGCTCAAGTCCAAGGCCTACGCCGATGTCTCCGAGAAACTCAAGATATTCGAAGACGAATTCTTCGCCGATCTCCGCGCCAGGAGCAAGGACGCCGACGATCGCTTCGCGCTGTGGCGCACGGAGATGGACGACCGGCTCGCCTCGTCGATACGAGAAGCAGACGCGGCCCGCGCGGAAACCGACAGGACCTGGTCCGAAGAGGCGCGCGCCAGGCTCGCCGAGACCCAGGTGCGCCTGCAGGACCAGCTCGACAAACTGACCGCCCAGGTCGACGCCCACCGCTTCGCCATCAGCGACCGGGTCGACAACGCGTCCGAGGCGCTGACCTCGCTCAAGGCCGCGGTCAAGGCCGACCTGGACGACGCCCGCGCCGCCGCAGACGCCTTCATGAACGCCGAGCTCGAGCGCTGGAAGCACGACGCCAGCGAGCGCGTGCGCGGAGCGGAGCGACAGACCGAGGCCGAGGGCAAGGCGCTCTCGGAGGCTGCCGACCTGGCCAGGACCCGCTTCGAGGAGGCGCGGGCGACGCTCGTTGCCGAGGCCGGTTCCTGGAAGAAGGACTTCGCCGCGGCGATGAAGGTGCGGATGCCGTTCGGGTCGGTGGCGGCCGGCTTCTCGGTGAAAATGTGCTTGCCCGCATCGACTGCCGCCGCCACGTGGATCGGGCGGATGTATGGCGTGGTGGCCTGGATTACGATGTCGATGTCCGTGGCGAGCAGCTTCTGATAGGCATCGAAACCCAGGAAACAGCGGTCGTCTTCGATGGCCACCTTCGAGGCGATCTCGCCTACTTTGCCCAGTTGGCCTTTGAAGTTGTCGATCTTGTCTTGAAACACGTCCGCGACGCCCACCAGCACCACATTGTCATTGCTGCGCAGGTGATCGATCACCGCTCCCGTGCCCCGGCCGCCGCAACCGATGATGCCGATTTTTAGTGTGTCGGTGTTCACCTCAGCCCGCGCTTGACGCGCGGTCCATGCGGCGAAGCTGACGGCCGCGGCCGCCTTGCCAAAATCACGGCGGCTCACGCCCCGTTTCTGCTCACTCATGACTGCATTCCTCCTAGGTACGGA
>PGXR01000271.1 GCA_002839245.1 Spirochaetae bacterium HGW-Spirochaetae-7
TCCCTACACGACCCCGTACGTCGTCGAAGGGCTCAACGCGAGGGCAGCCGCCATAGGCAAGAGACTGGACCTGGTATTCGGCGGCGATCCTTCCGCGCTTACGCTGTTCAACGCGGGGGAATTCGAGAAGCACGACGCCGTCGTGCTCGGGAATATCAGGGAGCTGGAATCGCAAGGCGTCGATTGCGTGCTCATGGGCCAAGTCCCGTTCGGCTTGATGGAGGACGCCATCAAGCGCCAGCACTGGGAGGTGCCCGTGATGTACGCCGGCTCGGAGTCGTTCGCGTGGCTCGGGAAGATGCTTGCATCATGAGCGTGGACAAACTCCAATATGCCGAGCCGTTCTTCCCAGTGGCGTATGTCCGGAACGAAGCCGAATTCCCGATAGGCGGGAAGAGCATCGTGTTCAACCTGTCCACGGATCCGCTATACGTCCGGGGCCAGGCGCTGGGGTTCTTCAGGTCGACCGTCTGCGTACACACCAGCATCGATGACGTGAAACGTTGCCTGGTCATATCGGACTTCGACCGGGAGGGCGACCTTGATCCGCTGTTCGAAGCGATCAAGAAGAAGTGGACCCTCGTGTATGACGCGACCGGCGTCGAGCGCCACAAGGGAGTGCAGCTCTGGCGGTCGGAAAAAGAAAAGATAGGCGATGTCGAGGTGAACATGTGCTACGCCGCGACGATCCCGCTCAACGTCGGCCTCCACCGTACGCACTGGGGAGACAGGCCGTTCAGGGAGATCCATACGCAGATACTAGGCTATGGAGCGATGCAACAGTACGCGGAGCAGGACTTGAAGACATTGTACCGCGAGGACCCGATGGCTCCCGGCGTCACGCACGAGCCGATGTACGACAGGGACTACATATACCACTGGCACCAGTATGAAACGAAAACCAAAGCCGTCTTCATGGCCACCGAGATGCAGTTGAGCGAGGAGGAATTCGAGGAGATACGGGACAGGCATCGATAGGCGGCCAGGCTTGTCTCTGAGCATCCACGCCGCAATCGCCTGTATTCCGCCGAGATGAGCGGTAATTATGTATGTGAACAGCGGGTGAAGTGGTGTAAGTAGTATTCAAGATGTAGACGGCAGTTGTCCGTGAATGCGCCGTTCGAAAAAGAGGCATGCGGATGGCGAGGAATGTACATCGAAGGCTTGCCGGGGTTGCGGTGCTCCGCCCTGCCGCGGTCTCTAATTCATGAATTTCCTGCTGACCGACCAGAGGGCAGCGAGGATGACACAGCGCCATGACACTTCATAGAGCCAGGGGATGATGTCGGGCTTGGCGAAATTGTTGAATATAAAGTAGTAGAGGATGTAGATGGCCCAGAGCACCAACAAGGCATACGAAAAAAAGCTCCTGAGATTCAGCGGTACCGATACGAAGGGGCTCAGCAGGAGAAATCCGCCCATGACGAGCTCGATTATCGCCGTGACGATGCGGAGCGAGTCATCACGCCCGAAGAAGCGCATTGTCTCGGCGAACTTTGATTGGTAGTTGCCGAGACCCAAGGCGCCGAGAGCCAGGAAGAAGACCCCCAGACTGAGCTGCAGGAACAGGCCAGAATCCAGGACAGTAGTGGAACGCCTTGCCATAATCTGACTCCTTGAGTTAACGATAATTAATCTTAGTGCATGGTGAGCGTGAATACAAATCAGCCCCCGCCGATGAACGGGAAGAGCTGTACTTTGTCTCCATCGGACAGGATGTCGTCGGGCAAGCCCCGTTTTCCGTTTATCATGATGATGGCCACTTCTGCATCGGGCACCCCAATTCCGAGATAGGCATTGCGGGCCGTACTTGATGCAGACAGCTCGATGGAAACCGAGGGGTCAGGACTCCACTTCTGCAGCGATGCAAACAAGCGCAATTGGATGTTGATGCTCATGATTCTACTATACACTCCCGGGCATACCTGCTTACATACCCGTTTGGCTGTTGTTGTCCCTTCGGATGGCCTGAACCAGCCACGGCGGGGCGGACTGCCGCCACGGTTTGACAGGCCCTTGTTTCTATTGGTAGTATGTTTTATTCGTTCAACCGGACGTATTCACGCGAAGTTGCGGCGATTGGGGGGCTGTGGATGGAGTACGGACGCATCGCTGTTATTCACGGACCGAATTTGAATATGCTGGGAAAGCGCGAGATTGGCATTTATGGGGGAAAGACGCTAGAGCAGATCAACCGGGGTGTCCTGGACGAAGCGGAAAAGTTGGGTGTCGAGCTCGACTTTTTCCAGGCGAATTCGGAGGGAGCGCTGGTCGACTATATCCACGGGTGCCTGGGGCGAGTGGACGGCATCGTGATCAACGCCGGCGCCTATACTCATTATTCCATCGCGATCAGGGATGCGATCGGTGCCGTGAAACTGCCCGTGATCGAGGTGCACATCTCCAACATCTACAAGCGGGAGCCGTTCAGGCATGTCTCCCTGATCGCACCGGTGTGCGTCGGCCAAATCTGCGGCTTCGGCGCACATAGCTACGTACTGGGTCTCCGCGCATTGATGGAAACCTCGACCGATCCCTGGCTGGCGTAACTCGCCGGCCGGATGGAGGGATACATGAGCACGAACAGGAAATTCCTGGTAATCTCCGGCCCCAACCTGAACCTGCTGGGTACCAGGAAGGTTTCAATCTACAAGGACGGTTCGCTCGAGGATATCCACCTTGGGCTCCAGAAAAGGGCAACGGAACTGGGGGTCCTCGTCGACTGCAGACAATTCAACGGCGAAGGCGACATCATCGATTGTCTCCAGGCGGCTCCGGGAGAGTATGAGGGTGTCATCATCAATCCCGGCGCATTGGCGCATTA
>PGXR01000272.1 GCA_002839245.1 Spirochaetae bacterium HGW-Spirochaetae-7
GCCGAGCGCATCGCCGTCAACACGCCGATACAGGGCTCGGCTGCCGATGTCGTCAAGCTGGCGATGCTCAAGGTCGACGCGGTCCTCCGCGAGCGCTTCCCTGCCGCCAGGCTGCTGCTGCAGGTCCACGACGAGTTGATCGCCGAAGTGAACGAGGGCGACGCTGCCGCCGTCGCGCTGGCCATCGAGGCGGCGATGACGGGCGCGGTCCAGCTGTCGGTGCCGCTCCGGGTCGGCGTCGAGACCGCACGGTCGTGGGGAGACATGCATTGATCCTCGGCCTGACCGGCGGCTACTGCACGGGCAAGAGCACGGCCGCCGCCGTACTCCAGGATGAGGGCTGGACCATCGTCGATGTCGACGCGCTCGGCCATCGGGCGCTGGAGCTGTCGGCAATCGCGGTGGCGGATATCCTCGGGCCGCAGGTCCTTGGACCCGACGGCCGACCCGACAGGCGCGCGATAGGAGCCATCGTGTTCGCCGATCCCCGCCTGCTCGAACGCTACGAAGCCGTGGTCCATCCCGCGATGAACGCGCTGGTGGCCGATGCGGTCGCCGGCGCGGGAGACCGGGTCTGCGTCGACGCGGCCCTTCTATACCGCCTGCCGGTGGTCGGAGACTGCGATGCCATCATCGAGATCCGCACGAGCCTTGTAGTACGGCTCTTCCGGGCCTGGTTCCGCGACGGATTGGGACCGTTACCTGCGCTCGCCAGGATCGCGAGGCAGCGGCAGCTGTGGGCGGCCGGGAACCGCTTCGATGGCGTGAGATACGTCGTGTGGAACAGGGGAGACAGAGGCGGGCTGGAGCGCAGGCTGCATAACGTCATCAAGTCCATCTTTTCGGCGCGAGGACTCAACTAGGCCGCGCCATAGTCCGATATACGAAGGGTAGCGCCACCCGGCGCTACGCAGTGGAGGGGCTATGCCGTTGGAAACAAAGAAGGTTCTGTGGACGGTACTTTCCGTCGTCATCGTGCTCGTCGTCACGTCCGGCGTAGCCCTGGCCTTGGTCTACCCGCGCGGCGCGGACTCAGGCGCGCCGGCGACGGTGGCTGCAGTGGCGCCACCGCGTTCCGCATCGCCCGACGAGTATGTCCGCACCGTCGTACCGGCCCCAGTCCCCGTCCCGCCCGACGCGGCAACCCAGAGTGCCGGCTCGGACATCATCGTCGTCTACGGCGACAAGCCCGCCCCGTCGACGATGAACGGCACGGCCCAGCCGGGGTCGGCAAGCGCGGTGAGCAAGCCGTATACGCCAGCGGCTTCCGTTCCGGTCGCGCCCAAGAGCGCGGCTGCCCAAAGCGCAACCGCATCCCAGCCGAAACCAGCGGCAAAACCCGCGGCGCCGAAGACCGTGACAGAATACTGGATACAGGCAGCCGCGTTCACGAGCCGCTCGCGCGCCGACGACCTCCAGCGCGAGCTCGCGTCCAAGGGACTCTCGACCCTCATAACCGTAAAGGACCTTGACGGGGTCACCTGGTATCGCGTGCGCATCGGGCCGTACCCCTCAGAGGGTGAGGCAAAGGGCTGGCTGGAGAACATCCGCAAGGTGGCGGGCTGCGCCGAGGCTTACGTCTCGAAACAGACAGTGCAGCGATCGAGCTAGGAGATCCGCCTCATGACCGAAGAACGATACCGCGGAGCCAGCTTCGCGCGGATCAACCTGTTCCTGCTGGGGTTCATTGCGTTATGCCTCGCTGTGGCGGCGCTGAAGTTCACCGCTTCGGTGTTCCTGCCTTTCATGATAGCGGTCCTGCTTACCTTCGTGCTCGAGCCGGTCGTCATAATGCTGGAGAAGATCAAGATACCCAGGGCCATAGGTGCCGTCATCATCGTCATGGTCATAGGAGTAGGCGTCTACGTCGTCGGCGTCATACTCTTCAGCAGCGCCAGAACGATACTCACCTTATATCCGAAGTACGAGGAGCGCTTCACCAACCTCTACATCGTCGTTGCCAAGGCATTCAGCCTCCCCTACAACGAACACATCAGCCTGATGCAGAATCTCTGGGGCCAGCTCGGCATCCGGGAGAGGGTGCAGGCGATCGCCCTGGCCACCTCGGAATCGTTCCTGGGTTTCCTGACCGATACAGTCATGGTGATACTGTTCGTCGTATTCCTGCTTCTTGAGATAGGCCATTTCAGGAAACGCATAGAACTGGCTTTTGTCGGCATCATGTCGACCAGGATCCAGAAGATCGTCGCCGACGTCGTCAAGCAGGTGGCCAGGTACCTGAGTACCAAATTCTTCATCAGCCTGACTACCGGCGTGCTCGTCGGACTGCTACTGACCTGGATAGGCGTCGACTTCCCTATCGTCTGGGGAGTGATAGCCTTCATCCTCAACTTCATACCGAACATCGGGTCAATAGTATCCGGGTTCGGCGTGACCCTCTTCGCGCTTGTCCAGTTCTGGCCCCAGCCCGGTCCCATCGTCGGGGCGGCCACGACGATGCTCGGCGTGAACATGATACTCGGCAATATCGTCGAGCCGCGCGTGCAGGGCCAGAATCTGGGCCTGTCTCCGTTCGTCATCATCGTATCGCTGTCCGCCTGGGGCTGGCTCTGGGGTTTTGCAGGCCTCGTGCTCGCCGTACCGATGACGGTCATAGTCAAGATAGTCTGCGAAAACATCCCGGGACTCGAATCGGTATCGGTGATGATGGGTTCGTACAAGGACGTGAAACACAAGTTCAAGGAATAATTAGTTCCTCGAACCTTGTACCCGATCGTCAAGCACCGGTGCAGGGTACAGCGTAACCGTGGTGGAGGTACACCATGG
>PGXR01000273.1 GCA_002839245.1 Spirochaetae bacterium HGW-Spirochaetae-7
GCAACGCGGTTTTCAGGTCGGAACGGGTAGCTGCCCTGGAAGCCCCGACGCTCGAGCCGCAACCCGCGGGCTTGACGAATACAGGCCACCCGAACCGCTTCTCTACCTCCGCGGAAAGCTCGTCAATCCGCTCGAGGTCGGCGACCCTGGCCGTCAACGACGGGACTACGGGCAGACCCGCTTCATGCCAGAGCGACTTCGAGGTTTCCTTGTCCATGGCTATGGAGCTTCCAAGGACGTCAGCTCCGACATAGGCTAGACCGGTGCACTCGAGGAGTCCCTGCACCGTCCCGTCCTCACCGAACGTTCCATGCAGTACCGGGAAGACGACGTCAAGAGGAAGGTCCGATGAACCCCTGGCTCCGTAGACGCGGAGACCGGTTCCCGGGACCGCGAGCACGTTCGGTCCGTCACTCCTCAGCTCGAGCGGTCTCTCGCCCTCCAGGCACGTGGCAAGGACGCTGTCGGGCTGGAGGTGCCACGCCCCGGCCTTCGTGATCCCTATCAGGTGAAGCTTGTGCGATCTATCCAGGTTGCGGATGACGCTTGCGGCGGAAAGGAGCGACACTTCGTGCTCTCCAGATTTGCCGCCGTACAGTATGGCTATTCTCATGATGCTCCCTTGCCCGCATTGCCAGCGCTTTGGCGATAACCGATTTGTGCAAGCGCCTTGTTAGCCTCGTCCAGTTCGTTCCAGGGGATGGCGCCGCTCGCGTAGTCAATGGTGTTCTCGTGCCCCTTGCCGAGGAGGAGGACGGCATCCCCAGGAGCGGCCAGCGAGAAAGCCTTCCTGATGGCTTCCGCCCTGTCGGGAATAAGAAAGAGATCCTCGCCGCGGGACAGGCGGCCGCACCCGGCGGCTATGTCTTCGAGAAGCGCCATCGGGACTTCTCCGCGCGGATCCTCGTCTGCAAGTATGACCACGTCGCAGTATTCCGCCGCGACGCGACCCTGGGCCGGCCGCTTCTGCACGTCTCGTTCTCCTCCGGAGCCGAAGACGCACAGCAGCTTGCCGCGTATCCTTCCCTTGATCGAAGGCAGGATGGCTTCGAAGCTGGACGGGGTATGAGCGTAGTCGATGATGACCTCGAAAGGCTGGCCACGGTCGACCCTGGTCATGCGGCCATTCACGGGATCGAGGCGCGGCAACAGCGGCACTAGTTCCGCCAGTGGAATTGAGGCGAGCCTGGAGACGACGAGGATGGCGGCGAGGCTGTTCTCGATATTGAAGGCCCCGGGCAATTCTATCCGGGCGGGATGCGATGAAGGTCCGTCATGGATGACGAAGTTGGCGCCGCGCTCGTCTATGACGGCGTCGGAGGCGTAGAGGTCGGCGGACGCATCGCCGGCGGAATAGGTGTACACCGGCTTCGAGCAGGCCTCGGCGAAATACCGGGCGCTTGGATCGTCGGCGCAGGCCACGCCGAAGCTGGAAACCACCATGGCCCTGCCTCCGATGGTCTTTCGGTGATCGGCGGCGTCGAGGGCGCGGAACAGGTTGGCCTTGTCGTCGCGGTACCGCTCCCAGGTGCCGTGGAACTCGAGGTGCTCGTGCCTGACGTTCGTCATGACGCCGACGTCGAAGGCTACATCGGCCAACCTCCCGGTTCGGGTCGAAAGGCCGTGGGACGACGACTCGACGACGGCGTACTCGAAGCCGCTGCTGACCATACGCGCCAGGTGCTCGTGCACGGTCGTCGCCTCGGGCGTCGTCTGGTGCTTCGGATTGGCTTCGACTGCATCGCCGACCCGGTACTCGACCGTCGAGACGAAGCCGGCTTTCCGGCCGGCAAGGTCCAGCAGGCGGTAGATGAGCCACACCGTCGTGCTCTTGCCCTCGGTACCGGTGACCCCGACAACGGCCATTCGGGAGGACGGCCTGTCGTTGAACGCGGCCGCCACAGGAGACATCGTAGCGCGCGCGTCGGCGACCCTGACATAGCTGACACCCGGAACGGGGCTGTCGACCGGCTTGTCGTGAAGTACCGCGACCGCGCCTGCTCGTATCGCGGCGTCGATGTGGTCATGGCCGTCGGTGTGCAGCCCCTGCAGGGCGAAAAAGAGCCAACCGGGGCGGACATCGCGGGAGTCGTAGGCCAGCCCGGCTATGCCGACGCCGCCGTCGCCTTCGACGGACGCTATGCACCCGGGCGGAAGGATTTCGTTCAGTCTCTTGGTCATGCGCAAGATCCTAGCGGCTGCCGGGTTCTTGCGCAATATCCAGCATTCGCATTCTGCTTGAAGCTCCGAGCCCGTGGCGCTACAATCCGGTTCCTGGGAGAGTGCCATGTATGTCATATGCGTCGAGACGAGCTTTGCCGCCGCCCACTTCCTTACCGAGTTCCACGGAAAATGCGAACGACTTCATGGGCACAACTATGTCGTGAGGGCCTATGCAAGGGGAGAGACCCTGGACAAGGCCGGCATGCTGGTCGACTTCGGCGAGGTCAAAGGCCGCCTGAGGCAGGTTTGCGAGACTCTCGACCACAGCTGCCTCAACGACAACCCCGTTTTTGCTTCGTCCCCGAGCGCCGAGAGGATAGCCAGGCACGTCTTCGAAGAGATCGCCAGGCTCGACGCGTCAATACCGTTGTCCGCCGTGGAGGTGTTCGAGACCGCTACGAGCATGGCGCGGTATGAACCCTGAGCTTCCTGGCCCGGCTGGATACTGCTCGGGCCAGCTGATACCGTATCTGGGCAACAAGAGGTCGCTGCTGCCCAGGCTCCAGCCCGTGCTCATGCGGCTGGCCGCCGGAATTGAATGCCCGCGCTTCATCGACC
>PGXR01000274.1 GCA_002839245.1 Spirochaetae bacterium HGW-Spirochaetae-7
ACTTTCGGGACACCGCCAAATTACCGATGCCTATTTGCTCGCGCTTTCCGCATCGCACAAGGGAAGGCTCGTTACCTTCGACGGAGGCATCGAGGCCATCGTGCCGCCAAGCCTTCGCGACAGCCTGGTCGTGGTACGCATCTGAAAGACCTGCGATGACGCCCGGGGCACTTGACGCACAGCCGGCTTCGGTAGTACCAATCCACATGGAAACAACGACGGACGTCTACCGGTTCATCGTCAGGCCGAAAGAACGGCCGGGCGAGTCGGGCGAGCCACGAGCCCGCTCGCTTGCCGCGGATGCGCGTGCGCTTGGATTTTCCAGGATCCGCGCCGTGCGACCGGCGACCATATACTTCGTGCGCGGCACGATTGCGCCCAAGGAGCTCAGCCTCCTTGGGCGTTCCCTTTTTTACGACCCTCTCGTGGAGACATGCGCCTGGTCCGGCCCGGGATCGCCGCCCGGATCACCCGGATCGACCGGATCGACCGGATCGCCGGAAAGCGTACATGCCGGCAGCCGCCGTGTCGAGGTGGCGCTCAGGCCCGGAGTCACCGATCCGGTCGCCGACGAGACGCTGCGCGCGGCCCGGGAGCTCGGCATCGATGGCCTGGTCGCGGTGTCCACCGGCGAGTCCTTCGACGTGGAAGGCGATGACCTGACCGACGGCGAGTTGCGCCTGCTCGCCGAACGTCTCCTGTGCAACGCCGTGATCCAGCGCTGGGCCCTGGGCGAGATCGAGCCGGCCTGGCCGTCGGAAGCCACGGGCTCAGGTTCCGTGGAAATGATTGACATCGCTGCCATGGACGACGCGGCCCTGCTTGCGCTGTCGGCTCAGCGGCGTGCAGCGCTCGACCTGGTCGAGATGCGCGCCATACGTGACTACTACCGGAACGAAGACCGGGCCTGCACCGACGCCGAGTTCGAGACGGTGGCCCAGACCTGGAGCGAGCACTGCGTCCACAAGACCTTCAAGGCCCTGATCGAGGTCAGGCAACCCAAGGGCAGCGCCAGCTATCCGCCTTTCGTGGACAACGTCCTTAAAAGCTACATCAAGAAAGCCACCGACGAGATAGCCGCCCCCTGGGTGCTGTCGGCCTTCGTCGACAACGCCGGCATAATAGAATTCGACGACGAGCTGGAGATATCGTTCAAGGTCGAGACGCACAACCACCCCTCGGCGGTCGAGCCTTTCGGCGGCGCCAACACCGGAGTCGGAGGCGTGATACGCGACGTGATGGGCGTCTCGGCGAGGCCCATCGCCGCTACCGACGTGCTGTGCTTCGGGCCGCCAGGCACCCCGCCAGAGGCGGTGCCGCCGGGCAGCCTCCACCCCAGGCTGATAGCGTCGGGCGTAGTCGCCGGCGTCCAGGACTACGGCAACAAGATGGGCGTACCGACGGTGAACGGCGGCATCCACTACCACCGGGGCTACGCTGCCAACCCCCTGGTGTACTGCGGCTGCGCCGGCATAGCCCCGCGCGGCAGGCACCCGCGCAGGCAGGCGGCCGGTGACCGGGTCGTCGCGCTCGGCGGCAGGACGGGGCGCGACGGCCTCAGGGGCGCCACGTTCTCTTCGATGGTGATGGACTCCAGCACCGGTGAGCTCTCCGGCGCGTCGGTCCAGATCGGTGCGCCTATCGTACAGAAAAAAGTTTCCGAGGTGCTCGTGGCGGCACGCGACGCCGGGCTGTACACGGGCATCACCGACTGCGGCGCGGGCGGCTTCTCGTCGGCCATGGGCGAGATGGGCGCCGAGCTAGGCGTCGATGTCGACCTGGCGCTGGCTCCGCTCAAGTACCCGGGACTTGCCCCGTGGGAGATATGGCTTTCCGAGGCGCAGGAGCGCATGGTCGTCTCGGTACCCCCGGACCGCATCGGCGAGCTTCGCGCCCTGTGCGAAGCGGACGACGTGGAGATGACCGACCTCGGCCGCTTTACCGGTGAAGGCAGGCTGGTCGTCCGCTACGGCGGAACCGTCGCGATTGACCTCGCTTGCGGCTTCCTCCACTCCGGACCGCCGCAACGAAGGCTGATTGCCTCGCCTGCGGCCTCGTCGGTCGCTTCGCCCGAGGCCCAGCCGGTCGCCGGGCCAGCCGGTTCGCCGGCGGCTTCGCCTGACGTACGCGAAACCCTCCTCGCCATGCTCGCCCACCCGGCTGTCGCGTCTAAAGAATCGACCGTGCGGCTCTACGACCACGAGGTGCAGGGCGCGACGATACTCCGGCCGTACGACGGGCTCGTCGCCGACGGTCCGCAGGACGCCGCCGTCCTCCAGCCGCGCGAGTCGAAGGGCAGCCGGGGAATGTCGCTGTCCAACGGCTTCAACCAGCGCTATGGCGATCTCGACCCGTACCGCATGGCCACGGCGGCCGTCGACGAGGCGGTGCGCAACGCGGTGGCCGTCGGAGCCGATCCCGACCGCATCGCCGTGCTCGACAACTTCTGCCTCGGCGACCCCAGGCGGCCGGAAACGATGTGGACACTTCTCGAGGCGGCGCGGGGCTGCCATGACGCGGCAATCGCCCTCCGCACGCCCTTCGTCTCGGGCAAAGACTCGTTCAACAACGAATACCTGGCCCCGGACGGCAGCCGCGTCTCCATCCCGCCATCGCTCCTGATATCCGCGATCGGCATCGTTCCCGACGTGGGGACAGTCCCCGGGTCGGACCTCAAGGCCGCGGGCGATTGGATCTACCTCGTCGGCAAGCCCGCCGCCGCCTTCGGCGGCTCGGTGTACGCAGAACTGTTCGGGCTTCCGCCGGGCGCCGACT
>PGXR01000275.1 GCA_002839245.1 Spirochaetae bacterium HGW-Spirochaetae-7
CTGGAGGATGGCGGCGGCATCGGGCGGCGGAAGCCGCCTGTCTCCCGGACTGTAGTCGAGCAGTACGGTCGAGCCGTCTTCGGACAGCCGGATGGCGTACTCTCCGGAGTGGAAGGGGACGAGGTCGGCCCACCTGGATCCCACGCGCACGAAGCCAGCCTCGGCCGTGACTATCTCCCCTTTTTCGTGCGAAAGGCCCTTGCCGAGGTGGAAGACCGAGTCTTCTTCCCTGCCGGGGGAGATGGGTTTGCCCTGTACGCTCTTGCCCGGCCTGCCGGGACGGGCCGGAGCGGTCCTGGCGACCAGGACTCCTTTCGGCGCCCAGAAAGACCGGAGAACCATCGTATCGACGACGACACGTTCGCGGACTTCAACTTTCTCGTACTCGACCGTCTTTACTTCCCTGGGAGCCATGAAGGGAAACGCACCGGCCTTCTTGACGGTTCGTTCCCTTGCGACGCGCTCGGTCCGGATCCGGTACAGCTCCGGCGCGGCCGCTCCGGCTATGGCTTCAGACTCGAACGGCTTGTATTCCGGCGGCGTTTCGAGGTCGGCCCATTCGGCTTCTTCGGGAAGGCCCGGTTCGGGCACCTGGCCCTTTGCAACGATCTCGGTTGCCGGCGCCTTTGCCGAAGTGAACGATCGAAGAACTTCCTCGAGACGGCGCGAGCTGACGCCGGAGACCCTGGATTCGGCAAGCAGCCGCGCGAGCCCGTCGGCTGACCATTCCTTGCCGCCCGGTGACGGCGAAAAGCGGAAGGAAGCATCGAGGCCAAGCTCGTCGACGAGGAGGGTCATGTCTCCCTTGACGCTGGTGCCCGCCATATCCTGGTCCTAGACCTTGAAGCCCTGGGAAAGGGCCTTGGCCATCTTTGACTTGAGGAACTGGTTTTCCTTGCGAAGCTGGCTGATCTCGTACTGCTGCATCCGTACCGTCTCCACGAGGTCGCCTTGAGTCAGCGCTCCGCTGGAGAGCAGCTCCTCGACGTAATCCATCTTGGCTTCGAAGTCCACGTTGGCTTCGGTATCCGCCGCGCCATAGCTGTCATCCAGGTATTCCGGGTCGAGGAAAGAGTCTTCGTCGCCTTCCGACGAAACCAGCTTGTCCGCGATACGGTAGATGGCCTGGGAAAGCACCGATTGGGGTTTGTACCTGATGATCGGTATGCGGCTGCCGAGCGCCACGTCCTGGAGGTCGTCGCGGTAGATGATGCCGAGGTGCTCGAGGTCCATGCCCAGGTATTCCCTGCAGGAACGCCTGATTTTCTGCGCCTTGTCTGCGTCCTTCGGATCTTCCAGCATGTTGAGGACGAGCCGGGGCTGGAATTTTGACATGCGCATGTCGAATGCCGAGCGGCTCGCGGGGTCGATCTCCGTCACCCGGCCGAGTATCTCGGGGATGTACGCCCGCTGGAGCGACGCGCCGTCCTTCTTCAGCGAATCGAGCAAGGCGCGTGCCTTGGAGCGGGGCTTGAAGCTGTCCCACATCAACCTGAAAACCGAGTTCTTGAGGAAAAGGTAGGCGTTGAGCGTGGCCGGCAACGTCGGCGCCGTAACGAGGAGCCCCCTGCCGGACAGGAGGAAGAAATCCAGGATATTCGAGCCGGTACCGGCGCCGAGGTCGAGGACCAGATAGTCGGCGTCCTCGATGGCGATGAGGTGCCTGGCCAGCTGGGTCTTTTGCCGGTAGGAGATGTTGGCGAGCCCCGGAATCTCCGCGTCGCCGGGGATGAACCGCAGGTTCGGGTAATCGGTCTCGTAGATGATTTCGTCGAAGCGTATTTTGGCGCCTGACAGGTAGGTTCCGAGCCCGTGCCTGGGTACGTTGAAGCCCAGCATCAGGTGCAGGTTCGATGATCCAAGGTCGAGGTCGGCGAGTACGACCCGCTTGCCGGCCTGAGCCAGCGCTATCGACAGGTTGGCGCAGACCAGCGACTTGCCGACCCCTCCCTTGCCGCTGGCGACCGGTAGTATCCGCACGTCAGTCGAGCTCCACGAGTTCCGGTTCGCCCGGGGCGGGCTGCCCGTCGGGTCGCGCGGTGCCGTCTGGAGTCGAGCGGCGCTTGAACGCCAGGATCACCACGGATGCCGCGTCCCAGAGGGTGACGCCGAGTATGGCGAAGGTCGCCGCTATCGCCGGTTCTGGATTTCCTCCAAGGCCGAAAAGCCGCGGCAGGGCTATGATTCCTGAAAACAGCGCGACCAGCTTGCCGACAATCAGCAGCGGATGGTACGACTCGTATCGATTGCCGTCGAATCCGAGGAAGAAGAACGCGACGGCAAAAAGCGCGTTCGGCGCCGCGACGAGACGGAGCACCTGGGGCGTCGACAGCGAAGCTGCCGCGAAGGACCCGGAAGCCTGGACGAGCGCGAAGTATCTGGCGAGCTCCAGGCCCGCGCATATGAAATATAGTGGTATACGCCTCATGATCGGATGGAAGTGTACTCGCGGGCTTGCGCGGTAGTCAAGGAAGAGCTCGATTTGGCATGAAATACCGGGTTTTTGCAATATACTAATTTTCATGAAGGAAGATATGCTGCGCGTCCGGGTCAAGGGAGTGGCGATGCCGTCAAAGGAAGCCGCGCCTATCGTCATACTCGAGGAAGAATGCGGACCCGGCGAATGCTGCATTGCCGTAGGCGCGGCGGAAGCCGGAGCCATACTGCTGGAACTCGAGGGATTCTCCACTCCCAGGCCGCTGACCCATGACCTCATGGCGCAGGTATTCAGGGAGCAGGGACTG
>PGXR01000008.1 GCA_002839245.1 Spirochaetae bacterium HGW-Spirochaetae-7
CGGCAGGCGTCGGTGGCCTCGCTCGCCGAATCGTTCAAGACGGATGTCGCGGCAATTTCTGACAACTGGGAGAAGGAACGCCGCAAGGTACTGGACGCGGCCAAGCTCGAACGCGACGCGCTGGCCCGCGACGTCCGCGCGCTGTCGGACGAAGTCGGCCGCTTCCGCCAGGAGATGGCCCAGAAGGCGACCCAGGCCCTCGACGACTTCAGCCGCTCCTACGGCGTGCTTTCCGAGGACGCCGCCCGCAAGACGCGCGAATCCGCGGCCGCGATGAATGCCGCCGTGGAGGATTACAAGCGCGAAGCGAGGGCGCTCAAGGACGGCTTCGACTCAGCCAGGACTAGCATGGCCGCGTCTCTGGACGAGGAGCGCAAGACCCGCGAGAAATCTTTCGCCGAGATGGACAAGCAGGTCAAGACGTTCCAGACCCAGACGAAGCTGTTCGAGCGCTCGGACGAGCTCCGATCTTCGCTGTCCGAAGCGATGGAGGCGATGAAGGCCGACCTCGCGCGAGTAGAATCAAGACGAGCCGAGATGGCCGAGCTCGAGACCCAGTACGGTCGCATCAAGCGGCTCGAGGACGAGCTGGGCCAGAAGATAGCCAGGTTCCTCGCCGAAAAGCGCAGGCTCGACTCGATGGAAGACGACTTCAAGCGCCTGCTGGCGCTGTCCCAGGGCGTAGACCAGAAGCTGGCCGCCGTGACCGCCAGCAACGACCAGCTGACGCAGATACAGGCGGAGGTACGCCGCCTCGTCGAGGTAGCCGACGAAGCGGCCGAGAAGTACGACCGCATCGAGAAGAAGTCGAACATTCTCGACGCCACCGCCGACGCCGTGGACAAGAACTTCCAGGCCATCGGCGAGCTGGAGCGCAACGTCCGCACGATAGACGCCGAAGTCAGGGAGATACCCGACCGCGTCATAGACCTCAAGCGCTCGCTCGACGAGGTGATGGCCTGGAAGCCAAAGCTCGACGCAGCGGTCGTCAGGCTGGACGAGGTCGACGGCGCCCTGGTCGACGCGGAGAAGCGGGCGGCGGAACTGCAGAAGGCCCGCGAGTGGCTCGCGCGCGCCGAGACGCGCTTCGACGAGCTGAACAAGAAGACCCAGGACCACCTGAAGCTCCTCAACGACATACTCAAGGACGAGCCGGCCGCCGGGCGCAAGGATAAGGGCGCCCCGAACCTGTCGGTCCAGGAGACAGTCCGCAAGCTGGCCCACCAGGGCTGGAAGGTCGAAGAGATAGCCCGCGCCGTCAAGCTGTCGCGCGGAGAGGTGGAACTGATACTGGAACTCGGCGGGCAGGACTAGGGCGAAGCCGGGTAGCCCCGCGCGGCCGGCTGGAACCGGCGGCGCGGGGTTGCTGGGACTTCAGCTACCTGCCAAACAATAATCCGTCGGCCGATACCGTGGCAAAGAAAACGTATTCGAGGATGGTGACCCCCGCCAAGGTACGCGAAGGCCGTTGCCTAAGCGTATAATTTAAATCAAGCTCCAGCTTCCAGAACTTGACTGTCGCGCCGGCCGTCGCCCCCCAGCCGAGCTCCGTTGATCCGTCGCGCGCTACAATCGAACCCTCGGCGCCGAGCCTCAGCGAGAGTCGATTCCAGAACCACTGCTCGACACAGGGCATGATGCGGCCGTAGTAGAGGTCGCGGTCGAAATATATATCGTTCGCCTGCTTAAGGGCAATGAAGGTCTTCTGGCCGTTAGGCGACCAGGAGAGAGTCTGCTCGACGTAGAGAGGTGCGCCGTATTCGACAAAGTCAAGTATGACCGGGTCGGTGTCGAAGTAGTAGAGCGTGTCGTTCGTCCAGGAGGCTGCGATATCCCAGGCCAGGGCGCCTCCGGGGCTCTTGAGCGCAGCCGCGAGCATCCCGCCGAAGGACAGGTTGTCCTCGAGCCAGTAGTTGTTCGCGTCTCCCTGCCCGGGCGGTGGATCGCTGATATACTCGCTGTAGTAGCTCCGGGTCTGGCTCTGCACGATCGCCCCGAGCCCCAGGCTCAGGGCCGGACTGACTTGGTAGCCGCAGCTCAGGATTCCGCCTGAGTAGGTGTAAAATTGGTGGCCCGATTCCATCCACGTGGGCGGAGTGCTCGGCTTCTGGATATCGTCGTCCATGTTGGCGGAGGTGAGCTCTGCTCCCAAGCCGAGCCGCGGACCGATCGGCAGCTGATAGCCGGTGACAGAGCCGCTTTGCTGGTCGTAGGTGGCGTAGCTTCCGTCGGCGTTCATCTTGAGCCACCAGATCGCCCCGTCATCCCGTTGCGGATTGATGTCTCCGGTGGCAAGGTTGGCATACGAGTAGTCGAAATACGCCCTGTCCTTCTCCATCCCCCCGAGGTACGCCGGGTTGTAGTAGCTGACATAGCGCTCGGGCACCACCTTGAACTTGGCCGATGCGGAAGACAGCTTGTCCAGGAAGGCCTGGGCCACCGCGTTGTTCGGGTCGATGCGCTTGGCGGCCGCCAGTTCCTTCTTGGCCTCGACCTTGTTGCCTTTGTCCAATGCAGCGATGCCCTTGGACAGCGCCACGACGGAAGCGGAGTCGCCTTCCTTGGTCGAGGCCAGGGCCTGCTCGGTCGACTTCGAGATCGTCGCGTTGAAGTGCTTGAGAAGCGACTTGCCGAAATAGGCGCCGATGTAGGCGTAGCGGCCCGACTTCTCGGTAATCTGGTCGTTCCAGACCACCGCACCCGACTGCACGTCGACCATCGACAGGCTCACGAGCAAGGGCCCGCCCATGTCGGTGATAGAGCCGGATACCAGGAACTGGACCGACAGGAGCCGGCCCATCTCCAGCTGGGCCGAGGGGTCGACCAGGCCGCTCATGGAGAATTCCATCTCCTCGAGCACCTTGTTCCGCTGTTCGCGGTCGACAAGCTTGATCTGCGGAGCCTTCTTGATCTCGAAGGCCACGATCTCGACGAAGCCCTTGCCGAGATAGGCGTACGACGGGTTGGCTGAATTGACGACGAAATCGCTGAGCGCGACGGTCGCCGGGGCCTGGGCGCTGATCGGCGCCAGGACGGCGAGGGCGAGCAGGGCGACGACACACGGCCTTGCCGGGTTCAGACGCATTGGCTGCCTCCTCACTACCTTATGGCGATAAGGATACACGGCTTTTGCAGGAACGCAAGAGGCTGGAAGTGGCTATTCGCGATAGCTCTCCTTGCGGTGTGCGATCCTTAATACAAGAATGGCCTCCCCAATCAACGAATAAATGATGCGCCAATCACCAACCCTGTACGAGTACAAGCCTGTATATCGCCCCTTCAGGGCTTTGTCCTTACCGGGATGATCTGCCAAATCACCTTCGATTGCTTCGAGGATCCTCGACACAGCGGAACGATCCAGTTGCTTGATATCCTTCCTGACAGAAGCCTTGTAGTTGACCCTAGCTGCCATATTCCGACCGGAATTCGGCGGCGCTCAACATGGTATCATCCTTGTCATTGAGCCGGTCCAAGGCAATCTGGTAATCGGCAAACTCATTGAAATACTGAGCCAGAGCAGATTTGATGATATAACTCTTCGAACGCTGGAGCAGCTTGCTTGTCTCTGAAAGCTCTACATCCATTTCTTCAGTCAACCGTATCGAAATTGGTGAAGGCATATCATACTCCTCATACATTGTATTACAAATAATACAACCAACTACATGAAAAGTCAAGCATTGTGAACATTCAGCTTGAGCGCTCTTATTTTCTGAAAATTAGACTGGAGATGCGCGTGTACCACTTCTAGGCAAGGAATGCATAAAACGCGGAATTACTACGGTGAGTCCTGAGCCGTAGATTCGGACAGCAGGCCAGCCTGTTCCAGTATGGCGCGAACGGCCGCGACAGCGACCAGGCCGGGAGACGTCATGAGTTCCTGCGCTCGCGCTTCGTCCTTGAAGCCTTTCGCTATCGCCGATTTCAGGGCTTCGAGCCCGCCAGCCTCGTCGGCCGCTACGGTCAAGCGCAAGCGGGCCAGCGCGAAGAGGGCGGCCGGGTCGTCAGGCGCCTTGGCGACTATCGCCGTGTACGAGTCCATGGCGTCGGCGAAACGGCCGGCCCGCTCCCGCGCTGCGGCCAGAGTCCTCAAAGCTTCCACCGATCCGGGGTTTGCCGCGACATACCGTTCGAGGTACGGCAGGGCAGCTTCGTTTTCGCCGCTCGCGGCCAGCAGCAAGCCCTTGCGCAGCGAAGCTGCCGGGTCGTCGGGCCTGACGGCCAGAATTTCGTCGTATCGGGCCAGGGCCTCCGGGCGACGGCCTGCAGCGTCGAGCAGGACGGCCAGGTTGAAAGCGCTTGCCGCGTCGCCGCCGTTGAGGACGACGACGCGCTCGTAGACGATTATCGCCTCGCCGTCGCGGCCTGCCTTGTGCAGGGCGTATGCCTTGATGGACAGCACGGCGGCGTTGTCCGGGTCGGAGGCCAGGTACTCGTCGCTCCTGGCGATGGCCTCGTCGTACTTCCCGGCCTCGGCAAGCGCGCGGGTCAGGTTGTAGCTGGCGACGCCCTGGCCCGGATCGATGGCTATCGCCTTGGACCACGCTTCGCCCGCCTTGTCCCATCGGCCAAGTTCGGCCCAGGCGTTGCCGAGCTCCGTCCAGCCCGTCGCCTGCCTGAGCGACTGGTCGGTGGCGCACGACGAGCAGGCCACCATAAACACGAGAATCACCGTGAAAGACGCCATGGAAAAACGCCGGCTCCCCGGGCGGTGCGCGGTCATCGCCGGAGCACCGTCTCTTCTATAGTCCGTATCTGCGCACGATAGAGGCTGGCGATGCTCGAGCCGTAGTCGGCTATCAGCTGGATCATGTCGCGCGGCGTGTCGTCGATGTCCCTGCCGTTGATGCGGTCGCCCGCGTCTCCGAGGCCAGGCATGATGTATGCCATCTCGTTGAGTGCGGGATCCATCCACAGCGTGTAGACCGTCATGTTCTCGACGGCGCGTACCGCGCGCAAGGCTCCCTTGAGCGCCGATATGATGGTCAGGAACTTGACCGACTTCGGCTTGACCCCGAGGTCGAGGATGTACTTGACCACGGTCACGAGGCTGCCGCCTGTCGCGTTCATCGGGTCGGCGAAAATCAGGTCCTTGCCGTCGAGTTCCTCGGGGCGGAAGTACGACCGGTCCAGGTCGAGGACGTACTCCATCGTCGACTCGTTCTTCGTGTCGTCACGCTTTATCTTGAACAGCGCGAACGGCGTGACGTAGCCCTTGGACGAGAATTCCTGGATTTCCTTGGACAGTATCATCGAAGGAAGCAGCGCACCGCGGAGCATCACGCACATCACGGTGTTCTCGATGCGGTCGTCGATGTTGGGGATCTTGTGCACCGCGTAATTCTGTACCGGCACCGTTACTGGCGTCCTCGGTATCAGGTAATTCTTGTTCTCGCTCTTGGCACCGCCGAAGGCGAGCCCGAACAGCAGCTCGTAGGCGCGTTGGGTGTAGTAAGTGAACTCCTGGCGCTGCGTATTGATGTCGCGGAGCTTGGCGATCAGCCTCGAGGCTTCGCCGTGGTGCTCGGGAGCGGTCTCGAACGAGTAGACCTTGATGCGCGGCTCCGACTTGCAGATTTCCTGCATCAGGCTGCCCATCTCGTTGTACAACGAAATGAGGCTGACTTCTTCCTTCTTGCGCTCGCCATCGCCGCGGGCAGCCGAGAGGATGCTGAACGACAGCATGGCCTTGCGGTACAGGCCGTTCATCCGCTCTATCATCGCCCTGTCGTCGTCGGTCAGGTAACCGTCGAGGTCCTGGGCCTTGAGCACTATCTTGTTCATCGGGTTCCTCCAGCGCCGCCCGGGGCGGCCGTCATTCAGGCGGCCGCCGCGACGGTGGCCCCCGCGACAATTGACCGTGGGCCTCAGGCCCTGCGAACGACCTCGCCCATCGCACCGTTTCCTATGCCGACGGCGTTGCCTTCGTCGAAATCGAGGTGGCACTCGAGCGCATAAGCCGCATTCACTCTGCAGATGACGTTGAGGAAGACCGCCCCCCGCTCGCCGGGAACCTTGAGGTCGACGATCTCATTGTCCTTGACGCCGAACCTGGCAGCACTCGCGGGATCGAAGTGGATGTGGCGCTTGGCGATGATCAGGCCCTGGGATTTCATGACGGAACCCGCCGGTCCCTCGATCTCGAAGGAGGTGGAACCGTCGAGCTTGCTCGACTCGCGGGTCGGACAGTCGGGAACGCCGAGCTTGAAAGTCTCGCTCGACAGGATCTCGCACTGGGTTTCCTTGCGCTCCGGACCGAGCACGCGGACCTTGGCTATCGCGCCTTTTGGTCCCTTGACAGTGACCGTCTCGTCGCATGCGAACTGGCCGGGCTGCATCAGGTCCTTGGTCCTTGTCAGCTTGTGGCCAGGGCCGAACAGCGCATCGACGTCGGCGGCGCATAGGTGGATGTGATGGTTCGACAGGTTGATGAGGACCTTCGTCTCGGGCATGGTATCTCCTGGTCGCCGCTTGCCGCGGCTGGATGGTATGGCGGGACGCGCACCCGGGCAGGGAACGCGTCGACAGAGTATAGCAAACAAAAGCACTATTGTCACGCGGGGGATTCGCCTTGCGTCAGAACCGCGTGGGCATTCAGCGATGCGGTTCGAATTTCCGACTCAAGACCTGGCATCGTTAATCAATGCTTCGCTTTTCATTCTTATAGACTCCACGAAATGGCTGAAGCTGCGCGAGCGATTATTATCCAGGTCAAGGAATGGAGCGATGGTACGGGAACCGCCGACTTTCTGGTAGGACGGTACCAGCCGCTTCAATTCCGCCGACGGGCACTCCATGCTATCGGGGTTGCGGTACTTGCTCACGCTTTGCCTGGAAGCAAGGTGTGGCATGCCGAACGCCAAGGAAACGGCAGCCAGGTCAGCCAGGTACCAGCTCTCGAGCTCCCGGCACGCTATCCTCACTTGAGCGTTTTCCTTGTGGGCTAAGCGGCATTTATCCATCAGCCGTTCCTTGACGACGAGGCAATCGCCTGAATCCTGATCGCGCAAGATTATGAAGCGCGCGTCCGGGTTGAGGTACGAACGCAGCTTCCTCTCCATCTGCTTCTCTTAATCCTGCTTTCCTTCGAATACTATGAAGCGGCATGCGATCGAGCCAGGTAATCCAATTCGAGGCAAAAGTCCTTCGATGAGCACCCTTGCCGACGCCTCCTCGAGAAGGAATACCAGCTCCCTCACGCGGGATCGGCCCCGTCGAAGAAGCCCTGGCGCCACAGATATCCAAGCTTGTCTCCGTCCCGCATATACGCCTTGATCTGAGGATCGAGTGAGGCTCTTTTGACTTCCGTATAGCCGTCTTTCTTGACGAACCAGAACACCTCGTCGAGTTCGCACGCGTTAAGGAAATCGGGAGAATGCGTCGATACGAATACCTGCCCGCCCTTCTCCGCATAGGCGCGGAATTCCTCGGCCAGTTCGGTGAGCAGCTTGGGATACAGCTGGTTCTCCGGCTCCTCTACGCACAGGAGGGGATGCGGCTTGGGATCCATCAAGAGGACCAGATAGGCGAACATCTTTATAGTGCCGTCAGAAACGTGGCGGGCCAGGAAGGGGTCGATGAAGGTGCCGTCCTTGAATCGCAGGAGCACCCGGCCTTCCTCGGTAATCTTGGAGTCGACGTCGCTTATGCCAGGGACGCGCTCTTTTAGCTTTTCCGTTATCGTCTTGAATACATCGGGATGTTGCTTGTACAGGTATTCCGTCACCTGGGCCAGGTTCTCGCCTTCCCTCGACAGGTGCTCGGCGTACTGAGCCTCACGCTCCACGCGCGCCTGGCTGATATGGAAGTCGGAGATGTGCCAACTCTCCAACAGCTCTCCCAAAGCCTTGCTCGCCGGGAACTTCTCGAACTGCGCCAGTCCCTTGAGCGCGAGAATATCGGGGGAACGCAATTCATGATCCTCGCGCCTGAGCTCCGTCTGCTCCGTCACCTCGTCCGGTTCGTTTATGACCGCCTGGCCCTTACCCCTGGAAAAATCGAGGAAGCGCCACGGTTTGCCCTTGCTTCCCCTCCGGTACTGGAGGATTTCCTTCTCGACTATAGCCTTGCCGTTCTCCTCGTTTATGACGAGCAGGTAGGTGACCAAGGGAGAGGAGGAGCTCTCCCTGAACTTCAGCTCAATCTCGATGGGACCGTCCGCCCCGCGGCTGCGGACCTCCTGGAAGCCCCGGCTACCACCCTGCTTGACAAGCGCGACCTGCACGTTGTCGACGAGCGCGTCTTTGAGGAAACTGAAGACGTTGAACATCGTCGTTTTGCCCGTACCGTTGGCGCCGACAAAGACGCACATGCGCGGTATGTCGACTATTTCCACGTCCCTGAATGCCTTGAAGTTCTTTAGCCTTATACCCTCTATCTTCATCCAGCGCCTACCTTATCTGTATCGATACAGGTATTGTAGCAGACAATACCCGTGCTAACAGCAAATACATGCAATCACTCCCCAGTCAATTCGAGAATCTCGTGATCGACTATTTCAGCAGGCTGTCGAACATCAAACCTGAGACTATACGACTGCTATCATTGTTTAAATTGTCCGCGAGGTGATGTATTTGGCTCGTTATGTATGAAAACATGACTTGAGATACCCCGAACGTCGCGTAGCAGACACCGCCCGTCGCGCCGTCATTACTCGTTCATTGACGGCTTGATGTACAAACTGTCGCGGGGTGCAACGCGAGCAGTGCGTAGCGTTGCAAGGGGGTCTGGGGGATCTGCCCCCAGTCAGTCAAGTTAATCGCGATAAGCGCGCCCTGCGCGTGCCAAGGCGGGCCCACGCGACAGCTGGTACATGGCCTTTCAGTGGACCCGAACAAGCCTCCCGGCGCGACGGGCGTGATACCCGGTCGGGCGGCGTTCGGGTACTCTATTCGGCTTTCCTGGCGTCCACTATGCCCAGTTGCGGCGTCTCCTGGCCGTTCCAGTAGTTGCGCTGGAGCTTGAAGACGACATCGAGGAGGTCGGATTCGTCGAAATCCTTGTTGTAGCGTTCCGCCGCGTTCCACCAGAGGGCCGGCCAGCGGTGGGCGCCGAAATCGAGGACCAGCTTCAGGTGGCTTTTCTCCTGCTTGCCGACGATGTCCACCTGCGCGATGGGGACGCGCTTTGACAGGAACACGAGCGGCGGGTTTCCCTCGCCGAATGGCTCGAGTCGCTCTACCAGGTCGGCAAGCGCCGGGGCCAGGTATTCGTGGGGCAACTCTGCGTCGATGTCGACGGATTCCTCGCTCTGGTCTATGTCGACCGCGGACAGGTACTCGGCGGCCATGCGCTCGAAGTCGGGCCATTTATCGGCGGGCAGGCTGAAGCCCGCCGCCGCGTCGTGGCCGCCGTAGTCGATGAACAGAGCGGAGCAGTACTCGAGGAGGCCCTTGACGTTGAAGCCGCGGGCGCTGCGGACCGACGCTACGGCAGTACCGTCAGCCATGAAGGTGCCGGCTACCGCGGGGACCTTGAAGGTGTCGGCGAGCCGGCTGGCCACGATGCCGGTGATGCCGCGGAAGATGTCCGGCCGGCCGACAATGACGTACTTGCCGCCCGAGGCCGCCGCCGCCTCGCGGGCGGCGGGATAGACGGCGTCCCAGCACTCCGCGCCAAGGCGGCGTCGTTCGACGTTGAGGGCAAGGAGCGCGTCGGCTTGGGTGCCGCGGTCAGCCGCGTCGTCGGAAAGCAGCATCTGCACGGCGACGTCGGGCTTGCCCATACGGCCTGCCGCGTTTATCACCGGCGTCAGCTGCCACGCCGCGTCGTTCGAGCTTATCCGCCTGCCGACGAGGTTCTGCCTGGCGACGAGTTCCGCAAGCCCCTTTCGCGGCTTGCGGTTGAGGGCGGCCAGCCCCTGGCGGACGAGGATGCGGTTCTCGTCGCGCAGCGGCATAAGGTCGGCGATGGTCGACAGGGCGACGAGCTGGAGCGCCTCGTCGTCGCCTGCGCCGTCGGCCGCGCGGTCGGCCTTGCCGAGGCTTCCCGCCTTGCGTAGGGCGAACGTCGTGAAAAGGCTCGCGAATACGTCGAGCTCGCTCGAAGCCCTCCCCGAGTACTTGCCCAGCTTCGACAACTCGGCGAGCCGCACGAGGCTGGCACCCGCCGCCTGCGGGATGATCTTGCCGACGTCGGGGCGCACGTCGTAGAAGTTGACCTCGGCCGACTTGCCCAGCGCCTTGGCCAGCAGGCGCTTCTGGATGTCGCCGTCCCAGACGAATATCTGCCTGTCCTTGAGGAAGGGCACGAGCCTGGTCCGCTCGAGCTCGACCATGCCCGGCACTATGGTCTCCGTGATCCTTCCTGATTCTACGAGGTTGGAAAGGCGGACCGCCTCGATGACGTACGCGTCCTTGACTGGCCTGACGTTGAGGAGGGCGACCTGCTGCTTGTACAGGCCGCTCTTGGCGAAGCGGAGCGCCCAGGCCAGTTTGTACGCCACGCCGCACCCCGACAGGTCGCGGAAGGGATAGCCCGAATCAGTCAGCTTGGGGTCGATGACGGCGAGCGCCCGCGGCGGCAAGCCCGACTGGAGCACGTGGTGGTCGACTATGATGACGTCGATTCCCTTCTCCCTCGCGTACTCGACCTCGGCGTGGTTGGAAATGCCGCAGTCCACGGTGATGACGAGGCTGCCGTACTCGGCGGCGAATTCGTCTATGGCCGCGCGGGAAAGGCCGTATTTCTCGTCCTCCTTGGGCAGGCGGTACGCAGCCTCGAGGCCGATCCCGGCCAGTGCCTCGACCATGAGCGTCGTCGCCGAGACACCGTCGGCGTCCCGGTCGCCGAAGACGAGGACCTTTTCCTCCTCGTCGGCGGCGAGCAGGATGCGGTCGACGGCGTCCTCCATCTGCGAGAACAGGAAGGGGTTCCGCAGGAAACGCGTATCGTCTTCGAGGTAGTAGAGCATGTCCTCGGGCGCAAGCACGCCTCGCCTCACGAGTATCGAAGACGACAGGAGGTCGAGCCCGAAGCGCTCCGACAGCTCGCGCACGGCCTGGGGGGAGACGTCCCGCTTGTTCCACCTCATAGCGCTGAAATTTCCTTGATGATCAGCGGGGCGGATGCCGGCCTTGCCGGCCCGATGGACAGTGCCCCGGAGACGAGGTCCCACGCGGCATCGAGCGAGCCGGCGTCCTTGCCGTAGACCATGGCGACGGTGTCGCCCGCCTCGACGCGCGAGCCCTTCTTCTTCTCGAAGATGAAGCCGACGTCGGGAGCCACCGGGTCGGAAGTCCTGTTCCTGCCGACGCCCAGGTAGACGCCGGCAAGTCCAATCTTGAACGCGTCCACCGACTGGATGAAACCGGCCGTCGGGGCCCGGAGCGCGCGGACGTGGGCGGACCGGTAGTTACCGTACAGCGACATCATCCTGTCGGAGTCGCCGCCCTGCGTCTTGACGTTTCGGACGAACAGGTCCCAGGCCCTGCCGGAGGCGACGGCTTCCTCGCATAGCCGCGTCGCTGAATCGACATCGACGGCAAGGCCAGCGGCGACGAGCATCCAGGCCGACAGCCGGTATGTCACCTCCATCAGGTCTGCCGGTCCCTTGCCCTTGAGGCAGTCGATCGACTCCTCTACCTCGAAGAAGTTGCCAACCATTTTCCCGAGGGGCTCGGTCATGTCGGTAATCACGCCGACGATGCGCTTTCCCATGGCCTTGCCCGTATTCACGAGACTCAAGGCAAGGCGCTCGGCGTCAGGAACGGTCTTCATGAAGGCTCCGGGGCCGCTCTTCACGTCGAAGACCAGAGCCTCGGCGCCCTCGGCCACCTTCTTGGACAGGATGCTGGCGGTTATCAGGGGCACCGACTCGACGGTGGCCGTCACGTCGCGCAGCGAATAGAGTTTCTTGTCGGCGGGAACGATGGCGTCCGTCTGGCCGGTCATCGCGAAGCCGTCGCGCTTGATGTACTCGCGGAAGCGCTTCTCGTCGAGCCTGGTGGTGTAGCCGGGTATGCTTTCGAGCTTGTCCAGGGTGCCGCCGGTATGGCCGAGCGCCCTTCCCGACATCATCGGCACCTTGACGCCGCATGCCGCCACGACGGGGGCAAGGACCAACGAGACCTTGTCGCCCACGCCGCCGGTCGAGTGCTTGTCGACGAAGGGCCCGGCTATTCCCGACAGGTCCATCGAGGCTCCCGAACGGAGCATGAGGTCGGTCAGGTCGGCGGTCTCGCGGAAGCTCATGCCGCGGAAGAATACCGCCATCAGCCAGGAACTGACCTGGTATTCGGGCACCTCGCCCGACACGTAGCCGTCGACGATGAACGCCAGCTCTTCGCGCGACAGCTCGCCGCCGTCGCGTTTCTTCATTATGATGTCCACGGCCCTCATCACGGCCTCCTTACAGCAGTCCAGAATCGAGAGTCCGCAGCGGCGCATCGGCCGCCTTTCTCGCCAGGTCGAGCGCGCAGGCCTTGAGGGCCGACAGCGCGTCCCGTCCCAGGCCGACGCGGACGGCATCGCCGAATGACCTGGCAGCGGCGGCTTCGAGCCAGGCGAGCGCGCCCGCCGGCAGGGCGACCGCATCGTTTTCGGACGCGGCGCAGCGCGCGCACAGGAAACCGCCCGTACGCCGGGAGTAGGAGTGTAGCGTATCGCGGCGCAATGCGCCAGCGCAAGCCGAGCATTCGTCGCCGTCTGGGGACAGCCCCATGAGCTCCAGCGCGCGCATCGCGAAGAGGGCGAGCGCACGGGCGGTGGCTTCTGGTTCGCCCCTTCCGGAGGCCTCGTCGAGCGCGGACAGGAAATCGGCGCACAGCGACAGCGCGTCGGCCCAGTCGCCGCCAAGCGCGCTCGTCGCCGCCATGAACTCGCTGGCGAACGAAGCGGCGGCTATGGAAGGCAGGTCCGCCCTGATGCCCGGATATTCGCGGACGGCGTCGAAATCGGTGAGCTTGACGAGGCCCCTGGAGGCGTCGCGGTATATCCAGGCCTTGCCGAAGTACCACGGCGAAGCCAGCGAGCGCAGCTTGCTCTTGCCGCCGCCGAACACGAAGGCCTCGACGATGCCCTCGTCAGCGGAAAGCAACGTTACGACGCGGGCCCCCGAAGGAACCTCTTTGGCGCGAAGGATTATCGCATCGAAGGATGCCGAGCGTGTTGCCATTGGGGGAGCGAGTATCGGCCTTCGCAGTTTGCCTGTCAAGACAGCTTGCATCGGAGCCCGCCAGGCACGAGAATATCCCGGCAGGCATGTCGCATTTTTTTGGCGCGAAGCCAACGGAGGCATCCATGATATTCATACCGATCGGACTCGTCGCGGTTTCCGTCATCCTCTTTTTCATAGGCAGGAGCCAGGGCAGGAAGGCCCTGGATATCGCCTCCACCGAGACATCCACCGCCGCGAGTCTCGCCCTCGGGGCATCCGACGTGGCGGGCGAGATTGGCGCGGGCTCCTTCACGAAGGTCGCCGAGGTCAAGGGAACGGTCGAGTGCGCGTCGCCCCTGACGTCCGAGATGTCCGGTACGGCATGCGCCTGGTACCGCTCGACGGTGGTGCGCGAGTACGAGGAAAGCTATACCGAGCGCGACTCGGACGGCAAGACCCGCAGCGGCACCAGGCGCGGCTCGGAAACCGTTTCATCCAACGAGCGCAGGGTGCCGTTCCTGGTACGCGACGAGACCGGCGCGACGGAGGTCGATCCGGAAGGCGCCCCCGTCGACGGCCAGCGCGTCCTGTCGAAATTCGAGCAAGGCGATCGCGGATCGGCCATATCGATAGGCGCTTTCAGGATGTCGATCGGCGCCATGGGTAGCGGCCGGCGCACCATCGGCTACAAGCTCGAAGAATGGGCACTGCCCGTCGGCGCACGGGTCTACGTGCTTGGCGAGGCGCGCGTCGATGGCGGCAGGCTCCGCGTCGCCAAGCCAGCCGCCAAGGGCGGCAGGTTCATCATTTCCGTGAAGAGCGAGGATCAGCTCCTGGGATCGGCCAAGACCGGGTCGCGGGTGATGACGGTCATTTCGGCCGTGAGCGCGGCCGTCGCCGTCATCCTCTTCGTCCTGGTGCTGGTCGGGGTGTTGTAGAAAAGCCCGTCCGGCGTGCTAGAATGAAGCGATGAGCTTTTCAAGGAAATTTAGCGCCGAGGCGCTGTCGATAGCCGGAGGGCTCGTAATCATCGGGTTCCTCCTTCGCCTGTCGTACGATGCGGCGATCGTGGCCGCCGCCGTCGCCTGCTTCATCATCGGGGCCGTCTTCCGGCCCCGGCGCCTGGTCGGCTGGATCCCGGCTCTCGTCGTCTCGCTGACATGGATTGCCATTTCGGGGGACATGTACGCCGGCTACAATGTCTTCAAGCTGCACATCCTCGGAATCACGGCTTTCCCCATCATCGCATGGCCAACGGCACTCGCCTTCGCCTACCTGTACCTGGTGCCGCTGGTGCAGGCCAAGCCGTGGCCTCGGCGCTGGCTTTACCTGGCGGCTGTTTATTCGGTCGGCATCATAGCGGCGGAATGGCTCGGCTATCACTTGCTGGGAGTCCACCTCGAGGCGGGAAAAGCCTATCCCGGCTGGCCGATACTGGACATCTTCCACTGCCCGTGGTGGATGCAGCTGGCCTATTTCGCCAACGGCACGGTCTTCATGGGAATGGCGTCATGGATGGAACGAAAGCAGGACCACCACGCGCCGACCCGTACGGCCGGGGCGTGGTGGCGGCAAATGAAGGGCGGATCAGAAACGGTAACGGGCTCCTAGCCCGCCCGAGCCGTCGAGGGCGAAGGCAGGGAAGAGGTACACGTCCAGGCCGGCCTCGATGAAAAGCTCGAGGGGAAAGTTCCTGAAACGGTAGGATATGCCCCCGGGAACGCGTACACCGAGCGCCACGTCGCCAGTGGATACGCCTATGAAGGCGCCTACGCCGAAGAACGGTGTAAAGGTCGCTTCCTCTATGGCAAAGAGCGCGGGAAAGGCGTACTCGTAGTTGCCCTGTAGCAGGAGGGCCGAGCCGTTCTTGCCGCCCAGGCTCCATGCGGCCTTGAAGTCGACCCACGACGTCGCCGACAGGTCGATCTCGAAGGTCACGCCGGTGGGCTGCCCGAGAAAAATGCCCAGGCCCATGGGGCCGTCCGCCGGCTTCCCGGCAAGCTGTATGGTAGTCGTCGATCCTTTTGCCTGTGCCTTCGAAGGGTCGGAAAAGGCAGGCGCCCCCAGCGCAATGCATATGAAGGCAATGGCGATAATTCGTTTCATCATGTCTCCTTGATGGTCGCTTGCCGGCATAGTACCATACCGCGCCGATTGATTCGAGGCGTCACGCATGATGACATAGGGAGATGCAGACGTGCTGAGCTACAGACATGGTTTTCACGCGGGCAACCACGCGGACGTCCTCAAGCACCTCGTTCTGGTAGACTGCCTGTCCCGCCTCATCGTCAAGGACACGCCGCTTCTCTACGTCGATTCACATGCCGGCGCCGGCTCGTACCAGCTGCGCGAGGGCTACGCGGCGATGAACGAGGAATGGGCCAGCGGCATAGAACGGCTCAAGTCTTTCGCGGGTTCCGAGGAACCTCCGCCGGCGGTGGCCGCGTATTTGACGGCTATCGGGGGCGGCCGCCGACCCGGCGGCGACGCCGCTGCCGAGCCGCCGTACCCCGGCTCGCCCGCGCTGGCCGCGTCACTGCTCAGGCGGCAGGACAGGCTGGCCCTCTTCGAGCTGCACCCGAGCGACAGCGCGCCACTGGAGTCGCTGTTCGCGGACGACCGGCGCGTCGCCGTCAGGAAGGCGGACGGATTCGCCTCGCTGCCGCCGCTGCTGCCGCCGCCGTCGCGCCGGGCCTTCGTTCTCGTCGACCCGTCGTACGAACTGGCGGCGGACTACGACCTGGTCGTATCGACCATCGCCGCGGCTCTCGGACGCTTCCCGACAGGAGTATTCGCGGTATGGTATCCGCTCCTCGAGCGTGACGATGCCAGGCGGCTGCCTGCCCGCCTGCTCGGCTTGGCCCAGGCCGGAAAGCCCGTACCGCTCAAGGCGCTCGACGCCCGCCTGCGGATACGTTCGAGCCTCCCCGGTGAACGGGGCATGGCCGGTTCGGGAATGCTCGTAATAAATCCGCCATGGCAGCTCAGGGAAGCGCTCGCGCTCGCCCTGCCCTACCTGGCGAAAGCGCTTGGAACGGACGACGGCGCATGCTCGAGCGTCATCGGCTTCGGACTGGATTAGGACCGGAATAAAAAACCCCGTCTTGCCCGAATGAAGGCAAGACGGGGCCGATCTTCAAGCAGGCTCGACGCTTCTCCCGTGGAGGCATCCCCTGAAGCGTCGCCGCCTGCGCAGGATCAAACTACTCCCATGCTCCCGAGCACTATGGCCACGACGCAGGTGGCGACCGGGATCAGCACGGAGACCATGCCGATGTCGGCGTAGCCTTGCTTATGGGTGATGCCGGTGATACCGAGCAGCGTGACGACGGCGCCGTTATGCGGCAGGCTGTCGAGGCCGCCACAGGCGATCGCCACGACGCGGTGCAGTACCTCGGGGTTGATGCCCTTGGCGATGGCCTGGTTGTAGAAGGTCTCGCCCATCGCGCCGAGTGCGATGCTCATGCCGCCGGAGGCGGAACCCGTGATTCCGGCGAGCACGTTCGTAGCCAGGGCCGCGGTGATGAGCGGGTTGTCGGAAATGCCGAGAAGCGCGGCCTGGACGATGGCGAAAGCTGCGAGGGTCTTCACGACGTTGCCGTAGCCGACTTCGCTCGCGGTGTTGAGGATGGGAAGCATCGAGCCGAATACGCCGGCGTTGACCGTTTCCTTGACCTTGAAGCGCTTGTAGTTGACCGCGATGGCCACGATGATACCGGCGATCAGGGCGATGATCAGGCCCCAGTTTCCGCGCACCGAGTTGAGGCTGGTTTCGAAGGGCTTGGCCTTCAGGTATTCATAGGCGGCGTTGTTAGCCGTGTAGATGAAGGTTACGATGATGTAGTTGAGGACGAGCACCATGAGTATGGGGATGAGGGCTACGAAGACGCTGGGGAGATTCGAGCCGTCGAACTCCTTGAGGTTCTCGTTCTTGTGGTCGCCATAGAACTCGCCCTTGGCGTTGAGCTTCTTCGCGCGGGCCATCAGCCACCAGGTGCCCGCACCGAACATGATGATGGCAGAGATGATACCGAGGACCGGGGCCGCGTAGACGGTCGTCTTGAAGAACGTCATCGGTATGGCGTTCTGGATCTGGGGGGTACCCGGCAAAGCGGTCATCGTGAAGGTGAAAGAACCCAGCGCGATGGCGCCCGGGATAAGCCGCTTCGGGGTGCCGGCCTCGCGGAAGAGGTGGGCCGCTATCGGGTAGACGGCGAAGACGACGACGAAGAGTGAGACGCCGCCGTAGGTAAGGACGCCGCAGGTAAGCACGACGGCCAGTATGGCCTTGTCCTTGCCAAGCCTGGTGGCGATCGCGTGGGCGATGGCCTTGGCGCTGCCGGAATCCTCCATCACCTTGCCGAAGATGGCCCCGAGCATGAACACGGGGAAGTAGAGCTTGAGATAGTTGGCCAGGTTGGGCATGAAGACCTGGGTATACGTGGCAATGAGCGGCATGCCCGAGAACGAGGCCGCCAGGAGCGCCAGGATCGGCGCGAGAATGAGCACGGATATGCCGCGGTACGCGAGGTACATCAGCAGCCCGAGGGACACTATGATTCCTATGACTCCGACCATTACGATCCTCCAATTTCGAGTGTGTGGGTTTTCAAGAACAGACAGAAAGTGCCTATGGTATCGTTGGACCGAACGCCTTCAGCACCGCCCGGATGCGGCCTTGCCGCAGCTCCGAATCGGATCCTTCCTCCTTGTCTTTCCCTGGATAGGCACCCGGCCGCCACAAGAGGCCGGCCGGTACCGTATTACGGCGCTACGCGCTATTTGATCCTTCTCAGGACGGTCACCGAATTGGTCACGGCAGATCCGCCGACGTTCAGCGTCGCGGTAACGTCAGGAACGCCAGCGGCCCTGGCGGCGCCGATCGGCTTTCCGAGCATCTGCTTGTACAAAAGGACGTGCATGGACGCTCCGGTCGCGCCTACCGGATGCCCCTTGGCCTTCAATCCGCCCGACAGGTTGACGGGGCAGGCATCGCCGGGGGAGAAGCGGCCGGCTACGTAATCGCGTCCCGCCCCTCCATCCTCGGACAGGCCGAGCGCTTCGGTGCACAGCAGCTGGTTGATGGTGAAGCAGTCGTGCACTTCCACCGCCTTCAGGTCCTTGGAGCTTATTCCCGCCTCGCCGAATGCCTGGGCCACCGCTTTCTTCGCCGCGATAAGTTCATGCATGTTCTCCCTGTCGGCTATTGCCATCCTTTCGGTCGTGTGCCCAAGGCCGGCGAATTCCACCACCGCGTCCTTGCGGGCCATGGCTATGTCGGTCCTGGAAATGACGAGGGCCGCGGCTCCGTCGGTAACCAACGAGCAGTCGTGCAGGCGGAGCGGGGCGGCGACGACCGGGTTCTTCTCTTCCGGAAGTCCCATGATGGCGTCCGCGGTGAACAGCTGGTACTTGTCGCTCGGGCCGCCCTTGCCGAAATGGGCGAGCGGGTTGAGCACGCCGTTCCTGTACATCAGGGCCCCCGCGGAAGCCAGCATCCTTCGCAGCTGCTCGTCCCCGAAGCCGTATTTCTTCTGGTAGCCCTTGGCGTATTCGGCGAAGAGCCCCGGGAAGGTCATTCCGGTGCCGCCTTCCGTTGGCCAGAACGACGCCCCCGCAAGCGCGTGCGTCACTCCGGCGGACTTCAGGAGGTTCATTTTCTCCACGCCCACCACGAGGACGGTCTTATACCGGCCGCTCTCTATTCCATAGATCGCGTTGAGTATCGCCATCGAGGAACTGGCGCACGCGCCCTCGACGCGCTGGGCAGGCTTGAACCTGAAGGCTTCCGGATAGGACTCCAGGGCGTACGGCCCGATATGGTCCTGGTTGGTGAAAAGGGCGGGCGCGAACGAACCGACCCAGATGGCGTCTATCTCTTCTGGCGCCATGCCCGAGTCCTCGACCGCTCCGCGGATGGCCTCGTCCATCAATTGATAGATGGATTTGGTATCGGTTATTTCACCAGTCTCCTTGTTCTTCTGAATAAAGGATCCGAACTGTGTGTTGTACGCTCCGACTATGCAAGTGCCAGCCATGCCTATCCTCCGTTTCGACGATTTCAGTCAGTGACCTTGGTCAACGGACAGTATGTCGGGTTTTTACATTCTGTCAAGAAATATTTTTACGCCCCGCGCGGTTATACCGAATTTTATTCGCTCCCCTGGAAGCGACTAAAGTGAATGCCGTCTGGCAATTGTTGCATTCACTTGTCCGGAAAGAAATTAAGATGTCGATACGATAGAACTCGTTTCAATTCGATATTTTTTGAATGACTATGGTCACTGACTTAACTTGCCCAGTTTTAAGGATTTCAGTTTTTTGTTGCGCGTTCCGGCAATATGGTTTATAAGTATCTCGGACCGACCGCTCGCCTACAGCCCCCCCGCCAACGACGCACCCGGCATACCTGCCGAGGCGTCTCTCGCGAGCCCCGCCAACCGATCGTGGCTCGAGGCACCAAATCAACGTAGGAGAGAATATGCCCAAGAACAAGGTGGTCACGGCACGAGAAGCCGTGGCCCATATCCGTTCCGGTTCGGTCGTGGCGACCGAAGGCTTCGTAGGGAACGGCTTCCCGGAGCATCTCGCCATCGCGCTCGAGGAAAGGTTCCTGGAGACCGGGGAGCCAAAAGGGCTCACGCTCGTGTACGCCGCCGGCCAGGGCGATGGCAAGAGCAAGGGGCTCAACCACCTCGCAAGAGAAGGCTTGGTCTCCAGGGTAATCGGCGGACACTGGGGCCTGGCCCCGGCGCTCGGCAAGATGGCCATCGAGAACAAGATCGAAGCCTACAACCTGCCGCAAGGCTGCATCTCCCACCTTTTCAGGGACATCGCGGGAGGCAGGCCCGGCCATATCACGCACGTGGGCCTGCAGACCTTCGTCGACCCGCGGAACGGCGGCGGGAAGATGAACCCGCGGACCACCGCAGACGTGGTCGAACTCCTGGAACTCGCCGGACATGAATACCTGTGGTACAAGTCCTTCCCGATCGACGTAGCCTTGCTCAGGGGAACCTCGGCGGACGCGAACGGCAACATAAGCTTCGAGAAGGAAGCGCTCATACTCGAGAACCTCGCCATAGCGCAGGCCGTCAAGAACTCGGGCGGCATCGTCATCGTCCAGGTAGAGCGCATACTCGAAGCGGGATCTCTCGGACCGAGAAACGTCAAGATACCGAGGATGCTCGTGGATTTCGTGGTACAGGCTCCGCCTGAAGCGCATTGGCAGACGTTCGCGACGCAGTACAACCCGGCATATTCGGGAGAGGTCCGCGTTCCGATGGCTGCGCTGGGTCCGATGGAGATGTCAGAACGCAAGATCATATGCCGGAGGGCCGCGCTCGAGCTGCAGGAGGACGCGGTGGTCAACCTGGGAATAGGCATGCCGGAGGGCGTCGCCAAGGTAGCCGCCGAGGAAGGCATCCTGGACTCGATGATACTCACCGTCGAGCCGGGCCCGATAGGCGGCATGCCTGCCGGCGGGCTCGATTTCGGAGCGTCCACCAACGCGGAATGCATCGTCGACCAGCCATCCCAGTTCGACTTCTACGACGGAGGCGGACTCGACCTCGCGTTCCTCGGCCTGGCCCAGGTCGACGAGAAGGGCAACCTCAACGTCAGCAAGTTCGGGCCGAAGTTCGCGGGAGCGGGGGGGTTCATCAACATCACCCAGAACGCGAAGCGGGTATTCTTCCTGGGAACATTCACTGCCGGCAATCTGGAGATAGACCTTGAAGGGGGCAAGCTCCTCATCAAGAAGGAGGGGGACGTCAAGAAATTCGTCAGATCAGTCGAGCACAAGACTTTCAGCGGCGAGTACGCGGTACAAACCAGTCAACCGGTCCTGTACATCACCGAGCGCGCCGTGTTCAAGCTCGGCAAGGATGGCCTCGAGCTGGTCGAAATCGCCCCCGGAGTAGACCTCCAGAAGGACGTGCTCGACCAGATGGATTTTGCCCCTGTCATCAAGCAGGCGCCGAAGCTCATGGACCCGCGGATCTTCTCCGATACGCCCATGAGGATCGTGGCCGCGCCGTCGGGACGACCCGCGAGATAGCCACTCCGGCCTACGACGGACCTCCGGGGAGCCCAAGCGCCCCGGGGGTCCCGTTGTGCGCCCCGCGAATTCCATGCTAAAATATTTATTGAGAAAAACTTTGGCCTCAAGGGTAACGAGCATGACCAAAAGACAGAAACAGGCACAGGAGACCCGCCGGATCCTGTTCGAAAACGCGGTCACGCTATTCCGGGAAAAAGGATTCGATTCCGTCACCGTCGAAGAGATCACAACCCGCGCCGGAACCGCCAAAGGAAGTTTCTACACGTATTTCAGGACAAAAAGCGACATCATAATAGAGGAATTCAAGGCTATTGACGGATTCTACGAGAAATACCAGCACAACCTGAAACGCTACGGTTCCGCGAGGGAGAGGATCATTGCCTTCGTGCGCGCCCAGACGAAACACGTCCGCGACAGCGTCGGTCTGGCGATGCTCAAGATTCTCTATTCCACGAACATCATAGACCCCCTGGCCGAGAAATTCCTTATAAATCCCCAGCGTTACCTGCACGCCCTGATAAAGGAAATCATAATCCTGGGGCAATCGACGGGCGAATTCCGCACCGATGTCGACGCCGACGAACTCACGCTGTTCTTCAACCGCTCCATGAGATCCGTGTTCTTGGACTGGGCCATCTCCGACAACGATTGGGACCTCGTCGCGGGGGGGCTTCGGTACTGCGAGATAGTCATATTGCCCGCCCTCTCAAGCCCCGGCACCGGCCCCCGCGCAGCCGGAAGCTGATCCCAACCGGCCGGCGCTGAGTATTGAAGCTTTTCTCGCTATCGGCAAGAAAAGATTGAAAATGGCACTAAAACAGTTTTTGACAGATACGGTTTTCCGATATACAATGACCCGTCATATTCCCCGGTCATTGACCGTGGTCATTCAGTTAGGAGGGCAATAATGGTTATCAAAGGATCTGTAGCCGTAATCACGGGAGGAGCCAGCGGCATAGGCGAGACCGTAGCGCGCAGGCTGTCCGCCGAGGGAGCTTCCGTCGTACTTGGCGACATGAACCAGGAAGGTCTGGACAGGGTAGTCGCTGATATCCGCAAGGCCGGCGGCAAGGCCGCGGGCAAGGTCCTCAACGTGACCGACGACGCGTCTACCGCGGCTTTCATGGACTTCGCGATCGCCGAGTTCGGCGCCATCAACATAGTCGCGCCCTGTGCAGGCATCATCCGCGACGCCATGTTCGTTTCCCCCGACAAGGAAACCGGCAAGATAAAGCGCTCGATGAGCACCGCCGACTTCCGCGCCGTCATCGACGTCAACCTGGTCGGCCCATTCATCACGATGCGCGAGGCGGCCGTCCGCATGGTGGACAACGGCTGGAAGGGCGTGCTGTTCACCATTTCTTCGATACAGAAGGAAGGCGGCGTAGGCCAGCTCAACTACTCGTCGACCAAGGCGGCGATGGCGCTCTGGCCAAAGATCCTGGTAGGCGAATTCCAGATGAAGGGCATCACCGGCATCCGCGTCGTGTCGATAGCTCCGGGTTACGTCGGAACCCCGATGGTCAAGGGCATGGACCAGGGCGCGCTGGCCAAGATAGTCTCCGGCGTGCACCTCGGCCGCCTCATCGAGCCGGAGGAGATCGCCGACACGATGGCCTGGGTCGTCACGAACGACGCCGTCAACGCCACCTGCATCGAGGTCACCGGCGGCATGATCTCCGGGCTTATCGCGAAATAATCAACAAGTCCACGGGCCCCGGGGGCCGGCCGGCTGCGCCGGCCGGCCCCGTCATTCCCGGTCCGGGCAACCGGCCGGACTACTTTCCCAACACCATGCTTTGATCCTATGATACATTCGTCGACAGTGGCGCTTCTCCCAGGCGGGTGAAGCTGACGTCAAGATCTCAACCGAGGTGCGATCATGAAATCCAGCATTCGATCCAAGGCTCTCGTCTTTCTCGTCGCGATTCCGCTTGCGCTCATATGCGCGTTGGCCTTCATGCTGTTCACCGTGGAGTTCAACAAGGACCTCCGCAATGCCAAGGCGATGCTGGAATCCCAGAGCGGGAACATCAGGGATGCGATCCACCTGGAAGTTTCCCGCAGCCTGGAATTGTTGCGCACCGTGGCTCTCAACCCGGTAAGCGGCCGGGTCGTACCGCGGATGGCCGGCGTCCCGAATGGACTGGACAACGACGACTACAAGGAGCTCGAGGAATTCGGCCTCCTGACCGAGACCATGGACCAGACTTCGCGGAACACCACCGTGGACCTGGTATACGTGGCGAGCAGCGCGTCCTCGGGTCTCATCCTCAGCCGCGACGTACAGCTGGCGCAGGGCTTCGACGTACGCGGCCGCGACTATTATGTCGACGCCATAAAGAACCCGGGCGCCTTCGTCATCAGCCAGCCACGCGTGTCGGCGGAAAAGAGCGACGAGCCCATAATAGTGATAACAGCCGCTCGAACCGTAGCGGACTCGGGCGGCAACGTCGTGGGAATCGCCGCATTCAACTACAGGCTCACGCCGATAATCTCGCTCATCAAGGCACAGATGGAATCCAACGCCGTCGAGATTGCCTTGTACGACGCCAGGGGCGGCTACGTACTGTGGAACCGTTTCTCCGACCGTGAGTACTTCTACGATCCAAACGCCATCGTGGGGCTCCCGGAACTGCTGGCCGCCTACGGCTTCGAAGGCGCCCCCGCCGAAGAATTGCAGAAGAAGCTCCTCGCTGAGGAGAACAGCTATTTCGATGCGAAGACTGACGGCAAGGAATACATGGTGCAGGCCCTGCGCATACCCGATACGCGATGGGGCTTGCTCGTGAAGTTCCCGCGGGCGAGGGTAGTATCGGAGCTGCTCGCGTCGATAGTCCCCCCCCTGGCGATCTTCATCTCCGTCTTCCTTTTTGCCCAGATCGGTATCTTCTTCATGGTGATGCTGTCGATGGTCAGGCCGCTCGCGACTGTCGGCCGGCACCTCGAGGCGCTGGCCGCGGCTGACGCCGACCTGACCGTCGTCATCCCGGCAATAACGAGGGACGAGATAGGCAGGGTCGCTACTTCCTTCAACCAGTTCACCGGCAAGCTCCGCGAGCTCATGGTGGACGTCAAGAAGGCGATCGACGGAACCAACGCGATAAAGCAGAACGTCTCGGCATCCACCGA
>PGXR01000276.1 GCA_002839245.1 Spirochaetae bacterium HGW-Spirochaetae-7
CGGCGCCACGAGACCTTGCAGGCGATGGGAGGCGCGACGCCCGTAGGCTCGATGCTGACGTCGCTGTTGTTCGGCTTTTTCGATGCGCTGTCCAACACCCTGCAGCTGATGAAGATCCCCTCTGAGTTCGTCAACATGATCCCCTACGCGGCAACCGTCATCGGCCTCGTGCTCTACACGGTGCGCAGGACGAGGCGCGAGCGTATAGCCCGCGAGGCGACAGGCGCAGCGACGATGGCCGCTGCTGCCGAGAGGAAAGAGTGAACCCATGCCGATACCGGTGATCATGGACTGCGATCCCGGCCACGACGACGCTATAGCCCTGGTGCTGGCGTACGCGTGCCCCGAGATCGAGATCCTGGCCGTGACGACGAGCGCTGGCAACCAGACCATCGACAAGACGACGCTGAACGCCCGCAAGGTACTCTCGTTCCTGGGCTGCGGCGCGCCGGTGGCGCGCGGGGCGTCCAAGCCGCTGTTCCGCGAGCTGATCATAGCCCCGCAGGTCCACGGCGAAAGCGGCCTCGACGGTCCCGCCCTGCCCGAACCGACCTCCCCCGAGTCGCCGATGTCTGCCGTGGAGCTTGCCGCGAAGACGATACGCGAATGCGACCGTGGAGTGACGATAGTGGCGACGGCGGCGCTTACCAATGTCGCGGCCCTCCTGCTGGCGCATCCTGAGCTGAAGAGCAAAATCGAACGCATCAGCCTGATGGGCGGGTCGGCGGTCGGCGGCAACTGGACGCCGGCCGCGGAGTTCAACATCCTCGTCGACCCCGAGGCCGCCCAGATCGTGTTCAACGCGGGCATACCGGTGACGATGTGCGGCCTCGACGTGACCCACCAGGCACTGGTGACCCGCGCCGACACCGAACGATTCCGGGTCATCGGAGGACGCTGCTCGACGATGGTGGCCGAGCTCCTGGACTTCTTCGTCAAGTTCCACGAGGCCAACTTCGATTTCGGCGGCAGTCCCCTGCACGACCCGTGCGCGGTGGCCTGGCTCGTCGACCCGGGCATATTCGTGTCGCGCAAGGCCCACGTCGACGTAGAGTGCCGGGGACGGCATACGACCGGAGCCACGGTCGTCGATTTCGGCGGCGTCTCCGGCGGCGCCATGAACGTCGACGTCGTCACCGGGCTTGACCTGGGGCGGTTCATCGACCTCCTTGACAGTGCATTGCGCCGCCTGGACCGGGGGATGGCATGAAAAAGATACTCATCGACTGCGACCCGGGAATCGACGACGCCATCGCCATCCTGATGGCCCTGGCCGCTCCGGAACTCGAGGTGGTCGGCATCACGGCGGTCGGCGGCAACGTCGGCGTCGATACGACCGCAAGGAACGCGCTCGCCCTGGCAGCGCTCGCCGCAGGCGGGGCGCCCGACAGGCAGGTACCGGTGGCCAGGGGCGCCGACCTCGCTATGTTTGCCGAAAAAAGGCGGGCCGAATCGGTGCACGGCATCGACGGTCTCGGCGGCGTCAGGCTTCCCGAACCGTCCTGGCCGCTCGAGAAAATACCGGCATGGGACTTCATCCGGGACGCCGCGCTGCGCTCCGGCGGCTCGCTCGAAATCGTGGCGATCGGCCCCCTGACCAATATCGCGATGACGCTTGCCGCCTACCCCGCCGCCGCCCGTTCTATCAAGGCCATCCATATCATGGGCGGCTCCGCGGGGCTCGGCAACGCGACGCCGGCCGCCGAGTTCAACATCTACGCTGACCCCCATGCGGCGGCCGCGGTCTTTCAGTCGGGCATCCCGATAACGATGTGCGGACTGGACGTGACCAGGCGGGCCAGCCTGACGCCATCGGGTCTCGAGGCTCTCAAGGCGATAGGCGGCAGGGTCCTTTCCCCGGCCTGCGCCATGCTCGACCACTATCTGGCAGCCTACCGCGGCTTCGGCCTCAACGCGCTCGCGCTCCACGACCCGCTCGTCGTCGCGCATATCGTCGACCCTTCGCTCGTGACCTTCAGGCCATACCGCGTCGAGGTCGAGACCGAGGGCAAGTATACGACCGGGAAGACGGTCGTCGACATCCACGGCATTGCCAAGAGGCCGCCCAACGCCCAGGTAGGAGTCGAGCTCGACGTAGTCGGGTTCATCGCGCTGATGACCCGGCTCCTGTGCTCATATGACGCGCCGGGAGGCCAAGGTTCGAGCCGGGAGGCCCGATGAGCCGCATAGTCCTCGAAGGCGCGACGATGATCGACCGGGTCGGCGAAATATCCGGGCCCCGGACCGTCGTCATCGAGAACGGCATCGTCGCCTCGGTGACCGAGGGACAGACCCCAGCCGCCCGGGGACAGACCCCGACCGGAAGGGGACAGACCCCGCGGCCGGGCGACGAGGTCGTCGACTGCTCGCGACTCTACCTGAGCCCCGGACTGGTCAACCTGCACACCCATTCTCCGATGAACATCTTCAAGGGCATTGCCGAGGACGCGACCCCCGACCGATGGTTCAACGAGGAGATATGGCCGTACGAGAGCACGATGGACGGCGACGATGTCGAGGCCGGCGCCTGGCTCGCCATCGCCGAGATGCTCGACTCGGGCGTCACGGCGTTCGCCGACCATTACTTCATGGCCGACAGGATATGCGCGGCCGCGCTCGGAAGCGGCATCCGGGCCGACATCGCCCCGACGCTGTTCGGCATGGCCGGCGACTTCGACAGGCAGC
>PGXR01000277.1 GCA_002839245.1 Spirochaetae bacterium HGW-Spirochaetae-7
CCGGCTTCTGGGCTTTCTTGAGCCCCAGCGCGATGCCGAAGAGCAGCTCGAAGAAGATCGCCGAGGTGAAGAGGAGCATCGTCCGCGGCAGCGCCTCCATCAGGATCGACAGCACGTCCTGCTCGCCCCTGGACGACTTGATGATGGTCGACTTGCCGAACTTGAACATGAGGGTGTTGACGGCACGGAACAGCACGCGCTCGCCTAGCGGCCTGTCGAGCTTGTACAGCTTTATCAGCTGGTCGGCGCGGTTCAGCCGCCAGGCGTTGATCTGCTCCGGATTCATGTTCCGGAGCTTCTGGGTTTCCAGCTTGACTTGTTCGTTTATCTGCGACCGCTGGGTCTGTTCATTCACCTGGTTGAACAACAGGGAGAAGATGAACATCAGGAGCGCGTACATGACCAGGCCGCGGAGAATGCGCTTGAGCGCATACCACTTGTACATAGTACCACCTAAGGAAACGATTGGCTCTGTTGGTTCGGAGTACGTTCCCTGTTTCGATGATTTGGAAGGCTATCGATTACAATGAAGAACGGCTTGAACCGGAAGCGGCGCCCTTCGTGAAGGGCGCCGCTTGAACTTATCCGAGGATCAGAACAGCACGAGGCTGGTCGGCACGACCGACGGAGCCTCCGCGGCGAAGGATGAGATCACGACGACCGTGTAGGCCTGTCCGGCCTTCAAGGCCGCGAGGTCCTTGGCCGGGATGGTCGCGGTAAAGATGCCGGGCTTCGAATACTTCGCGGCATAGACCAGCTCGGTGCCGTCGAGAAGCTGGAGCCTGATCTCCACCTTGGCCTTGTTGGAAAGAGGCACGGTGGCGATGTCGGGATAGACGAAGCTCGAGGCGCTGATCTCGAAGACCGCATCGACCTTGCGCGACGGGGTCGTCGGCGCCTTGACGTTGTCTATCTTCGTGATCTGCTGGCGGAAGAACTTCGGCCAGTAGTCGCTCTTGTACGGATAGTCTCTGACAGCGTCCAGGGTCACGGAATTGGTGTTGGTGTCCACCTTGCTCATGATGAACGGTCCGTTGGATACGAACGCGTGGCCGAACTTGGCGATGAACGCCAGGGTGGCCTTGTAGCGCTGGACGGCCTGGGCCGGAGTCACGATGCCTTTGATGCTGGCGGGGACGTAGTTCTTGGCCATCATGTCCTCGAGCTTGGCCTTGATGTCCGCCACGCTCTTCGGGGCTACGATGTCGACCTCGGTGACAGCGTCTGAATTGGTGAAGCTGTAGACCGTGCCGCTCTTGGAGCCTTCGGCTACGAGGAGCGCGAGCGCTTCGGAGATTTCCCAGGGAACCGTGACCTGCGGGCGACCGGGATTGCCGGCCTTGATGGCAACAGCCGCGACGGTCGCGACGGTGCGGTTCATCTCGGGAGCGAAGAAGTAATCGACGTAGCTGGTGATGGAGCCGTCCTTGTTGAAGACGTAACCCTTGGAGGTCTTGATGGTCGGCTCGTACTGGGCTGCGTACGACTCGTCGAAGTACTTGTCGCCATCGCCGTCCTTGGTGGCCCACTCAAAGGGGAAAGCCATGGCGTGGCGGACATCGGCCATCGTTATAGCCTCGCCATTGTGCCACTTGCCGCCGGTATAGGAACCGGTGGCGGTGACCGCGGTGGTCTTGCCTGCTCCGACCGCCTTCCAGGTCTTGGTAGCGCTGTCGTAGAGCTCGGCGGTGGCGGGCACGGGGATGGTTCCGCCGAGGCTGCCGTCTTCCATGATCTTCGGGCCGGTCTTGGCGCTTTTCACGTCGTACTTGGTGCGGAGCGGAGTATCGGAGGCGTTGTTCGGCGACTCGAAGGTGCTCGCGTCGCAAATCGGGTCGATGATCGCGCCGGAATAGACGTCGGAGAATCCGTCGACGCCGATCGGGTCCCAGGAGCTCATGAACAGGGAGCCGCGGGCGGAGTACTGGATGACGCGGAGGACCTTCTGGCCATCGGCGCCGGGCTTGACGTCGGCGGTGCGGATAGACCAGCCGTTGAGGCCGTCGCCGAGTCCGTAGGCCATGCGCGAGTTGAAGCGGGCCTTGTTAGCTATGTACGAATCAAGCTGGCTGACCAGGTTGATGCGGGCGGCGTCCTTGAGTCCGATTTCGGTGGCCTCGAGGTTGCCGGCCCAGTAGTCGGCCTCGGTCAGGAACTGTCCGTTCATGCCTTTCTGGCCGAGCTCGTCGAGGCGCTTGTTCTCATAGTTCCAGTTGGCGGGATCGGCGCCGCCGGCCATGTAGCCGTAGTACGGGGCGTACATCTGGCTGACGGTTACGTCCCACCAGGCGCGGGTCGCGCCGGCGCCCCAGCCTTCGGTATACATGTGCCAGGAGAGGTCCGCGGGGTTGCTGCCGTAGGCGAGGCCGCCGGCCTTGGCGCGGTCGTACTCGAGGCGCTCGACCTTGATGCCGGCCTTCTCGATCTGGTCCGCGATGTAGCGGCCGGACTTGAGCCGTCCGTTCGGGTCATCGACGCGGATCATGAACTTGATGGAGACGTCCTTGCCGTCGTACTGCCAGAAGGCGCCTTTCTTGACGAGCTTGCCCTTGTTCTCGGGCAGCTGCGAGGCTGCGGTCATCGCGGCATCGATGTCGCCGATGGCCTTGCGCTCGTTGCCGGCGGCGGTCATGCCGAGCTTGGCGGGGATCAGGTTGTAG
>PGXR01000278.1 GCA_002839245.1 Spirochaetae bacterium HGW-Spirochaetae-7
CCGGCTTGCCCTGCCGCATCCGCACGACGTCGCGTACCGTCAGCGCAAGGAATCCGGCGGTAAGAGCGCTGACGGTGACGCGGAGGGCCAGTTTGAGGGCCGGGAGCCTGCCGCCCATCCTGAGCGCATTGAACAGGCCGAGGCCGATCATGAAATAGGCGACGAAGACTCCCGCGGCGAAGGTCATGCCGGCCAACGCCATGCGCCGCCTGGTGCGTCCGCGCAGGCTCAGGTACGACAGGAAGAACAGCAGCGTCGTGAAGGCGCAGGGGTTGATACCGTCTACCAGGCCCGCGCCGACGATGGGCAGGATGGCCCAGCGCATGTCCGCCTTGCCCGCCTGCCCGGCCGGACCGGCTCCGGCGGCTACGGGAAGATCCACCCGCGGCCTGGATCTGCCGTGCCGCGCGAAGTACGCCAGCTCGGGCACGAGGTTCGCCTTGATCGCCGCGTTGCCTTGATACGCGTTCCCGCCGATGACGAGCACCGGGAAAACGGTGAAATCGTAGCCAAGCCCGGCCAGGCGCTTCGTGCAGCGCTCGTAACCTTCGGTCGACAGGATGTCCACCAGCTCCAGGGACGCGATGGCTCCCGTTTCCCGTTCCGCCGCGGGCAGCTCGACGTCCTTGAAGGTGTCGCAATGGGAACAGCCTATCTCGCCGTAGTACTCCACCGGCACCACCGCGGGCAGCCCCAGCGCCTGGGCCCACGGCGCCCGGACCAGGGCCAGCATCATCACGAGAGCAGTCATCGATCTTTTGTGCAAAATGCTTCGCCCCCCGGACGGCACATCCTGCCAGATATCGAAGCTGTTGTGAAGCGCCGGTTCTGCCATGCCTGGCGGCCGGCTGCAACGGCAGGGCCCTGCTTTCTTTACCCGCTTCGTTCGCGCCAGGATCGTTATGACACATATTGATGCTATACTGCGCATATAGATGAATATTCCGCACGATTGCTTGAATAAAAGAAAGAGCCGCACTATACTTCCCCTGTCGCTCTGGGAAAACGGACGACCAGCGAGGTGTGTCAATGAAACTTTCCAATCTCATCGATCCGCATCTGGTATTGCTCGACGCCGACGTCGATACGCTCGACGGCGCCATCGAGGCGGGGCTCAAGGCCATCACGGCCCTGTACCCGCAGGAAGTCAAGTACGACGAGGTGATGCAGCGCCTCGACGAGCGCCGCCGCCTCGGGGGAACCTGCTTCCCGTCGGGGATCTCCATACCCCACGCGCGGCTCCAGGCGTTCAACGACTTCATCATCGCCGCTATCGTCCCGAAGAAGCCCATCGTCTCCGACGAAAAATGCATCGACGAGAGCTGCACCGACGCTCCGCCCATCCGCATCGTCTGGCTGATACTCCTGTCACAGACCTCCTCCACCATCTACCTGAACACCCTCGCCAAGCTGGTTGAAGCCTCGAAGAATGAAGCCATCATGGCCAGCTTGACGAAAGCGGAGTCCCCGGCGCAGTTCGTGTCGGTGATAGACGGGGCCGGCTACGTGGTCAAGAAGAACCTGGTCGTCACGGACATCATGAACAGGGACGTCGTATCAGTGAAGGAAACCGCGACCCTGAAAGAAGTCCTGGACGTCATCTACCAGAAAAAGCTTCACTACGTGCCCATCGTGAACGACGCAGGCGCCCTCGTAGGCGAGCTCGGCGTGCTCGACCTGCTCAAGGCGGGCATACCCGATTACGCGTTCCGCATCGGCAGCCTCAAATTCCTCGCCGAACTCGAGCCTATGACCGAACTGCTGCAGAACGAGGACAAGATCCTCGTCGGTTCGATAATGCAGAAGCCCGTTCCCATCGGACCCGCCACCTCGGTCATAGAGGTGGCCTTCGAGATGGCGCGGGGCAAGAAGCGCCATTATGCCGTAGTCGAGGACGGTCGCCTCATCGGCGTGGTGTCGTACATGGACATCGTGTTCAAGGTATTGCGAGCATGACGGAGGCCGCATGAATATCCCAATCATCGTATCGCTGGTCCTTTTCGCCGCCGTGTACGTCGCGCTGACTACCGAGATCATCAACAAGACGGCGGCCGTACTGCTCGGCGCCATGATCATGGTATTCGCGGGCATCATCGACCAGGAGGCCGCCTTCGGCCATATCGACTGGAACGTCATTTTCCTTTTGATAGGCATGATGATCATCATGAACATCACGAGGCAGACGGGACTCTTCCAGTACGTCGCCATAAAGATAGCCAGGTTCTCGCGCGGCGAGCCGCTCGTAATCCTGATCCTGCTGTCGCTGGTGACGGCCCTGTTCTCGGCCTTCCTGGACAACGTCACCACGGTGCTCATCATCGTGCCCATCACCATACTGATCGCGGTGGAGCTCGGCATCACGCCGGTCCCCTTCGTCGTCACCATCGCCATAGCCTCGAATATCGGCGGCACGGCGACCATGATAGGCGACCCTCCGAACATCATGATAGGCAGCGCCGCCGGGCTCGGCTTCATCGACTTCATCGTGAACCTGGCGCCGGTGGTCCTCGTGATCCTTGTGGTGTTCTGCGCCATGGTCGCGCTGTTCTTCAGGAAGCAGCTCAAGGTGTCGAACGAGCGCAAGGCACGAATCATGAACTTCGACGAGACCAAGGCGATAGAAGACCCCAAGCTCCTTGTCAAATCCCTCTC
>PGXR01000279.1 GCA_002839245.1 Spirochaetae bacterium HGW-Spirochaetae-7
CATCATGCAGACGCTCGAGGAACAGATGGCGTTCGTCCACGCCGGCCCGTTCGCCAACATAGCGCACGGCAACTCCTCGGTGGTCGCCGACCTCATAGCCACGAAAATCGGCGACTACGTCGTCACCGAGAGCGGTTTCGGCGCCGACATGGGTTTCGAGAAGTTCGTCGACATCAAGTGCCGGACGAGCGGTCTTTTCCCCGACGCCGTCGTTCTCGTCGTCACGGTCAGGGCGCTCAAGATGCACGGCGGCGGCCCCAAGGTATCGCCGGGCAAGCCGCTTGCCAAGGCCTACGTCGAGGAAGACGTCGAGCTCGTCAAGAAGGGCCTCGTCAACATGATCGCCCATCTCGGCATCGTCGGCAAATTCGGCGTGCCATCGGTAGTCGCCATAAACGCTTTCCCTACCGATACGGAAGCCGAGTGGGGCATCATCAAGGAAGCCGCCATCAAGGCCGGCGCCAGCGATGCCATAGTCACCAGGAACTGGGCTGAAGGCGGGGACGGAGCCGTCGAGCTCGCGAAGGCGGTCGTGAAGGCAGCCGAGACCCCGAGCAGCGTCAAACCCTTCTACCCGCTCGACCTGTCGATCAAGGAAAAGATTGAACGCATCGCGCGCGAGATATACGGCGCGGAACAGGTCTCGTATTCCGCGGAAGCCGACAAGTCGATAGAAAAATTCGGCGAGCTCGGTTTCGACCGCCTGCCGATATGCATGGCCAAGACGCAATACTCGCTTTCGCACGATCCGGCGGTCAAGGGTGCGCCGAAAGGCTTCACCTTCCCTGTCAACGACGTGCGCATCGCCGCCGGCGCGGGGTTCATCTATCCGCTGTCGGGCGAGATCAACACCATGCCCGGCCTGTCAAGCAAACCCGGCTACATGGGGATGGATATCGACACCGAGACGGGGAGGATCATCGGGCTGTCGTAATCCAGGCCGGGAAGTACCCTTGAAATTCCTTCGCGCCCGTGTCGACGATGGCGATCCGCAGCCAGGCATGGCGCGAAGGTATCGAGCCCGTTCAAGACCGATCGGGGCTGGACGGGCTGACCGATTTTACTCAGTAGGTGCGCGACAGAAGCCGTTCGACCGTGGCGCGGAGGTCGTCGCTGGCGCTGCCCTTGGGAAGCCTGGAGAGTTCCCGCATTGCCCGAGCGGTATACGCCGACGCGACGGCCTTGGCTGATTCCATGGCGCCGGATTCCCTGACGGCATCCACTATCGAGGCTACCGCCCGCTCGTCGGGCTTGCCAGGTCCAAGACGGGGTAGGATGCGCTCGGGATCGGCTCGGATAGCCAGGATCAGCGGCAGGGTGCAGAGTCCCTCGCGCACGTCCTTGGCTACAGGCTTCCTCATGTCCCCCGAGCTGGACTCGTAATCGAGCACGTCGTCCATGATCTGGAAAGCCATGCCGGCGGCGTAACCTGCCCGGGTCAGGGCCGCGATGTTGGCAGACGAGGCCTTGGTCTCCACGGCGCCGGCGCGCAGCGCCAGCGAGAACAGAGCGGCGGTCTTTCCCGCGATCTTGCGCAGGTAATTGCGGGCGCTCCTCGGCCACCGAAAGCGGTCAAGGTCCTGATGTATTTCCTCGGAGCACAAGGCGCCTATCAGGGCGGCCAGGAGCCTCGCGTTGCCGGGGCTGGAGCTGTCGGAAGCGAGCCTGAAGCAACGCGAGAAAAGCCAGTCTCCGGCGAGGACGGCTTCTTTCGGGGAATACAGTGAATGGATTGTCGGGATGCCGCGCCTGGTATCCGCCTCGTCGATGACGTCGTCGTGGATCAGCGTCGCGATGTGCAGTAGTTCTATGGAGGCGGCCAGGTCCGTCAGGTCCTTGGGACGCCTGCCGAATCGTCCCGCCATGATGAGGAAGGCCGGCCTGAGCATCTTGCCGTTGGCGTCGATCAGTCGTTCCACGGCCTCGGCCAGCGGGAAACGATCGGAGCCGACAACGGACTTCATGCGTGCGCGGACCGCGTCCAGCCTCGCCGTAATATCGGGGATTCCGTTCCAGAAGTCTGTCATCGTCTATTCGGCTCGTTTCACTGGTTGCTCGGGCAGGTATACGAGTGCTCAGCCACGGAAGCACTGAGGCGCAGAGGAAAATGATCGATCGAAAAGAGTTGATTCATCTATGGTACTCTTTCCTCCCTGCCGCATCTTTCCTTCTTCCTCAATGCCTCGGTGCCTCTGCGGTTCAAATCCGATATCTTCGTCCTGGCGGCTACGGTTACTTCGTGGGATCGTCGGCGTAGAAATGCCACTTGCGGGCAAACTTCGTCCCGTTCCACCATTTCTTGAACATCGGCACGCTCCAGTAGTCCATGCCGAACGATCGCCCGGCCCCGCCGAGCATCAGGATGCCTGCGAACACGAACCATAGCTGATCCCAGGCAAACATGCCGGACAAGGTGAAGATGACGCACATCGCCATGCTCGCGATCGCGGCCCACCAGGTGAAGAATCCTCCGAACAGGGCGAGGCCGATGCCGATCTCCATGACAACGATCATCGCCTGGAAACCCTGGTACGGGAGATAGGCGAAGATGCCGTCCATGAACGTCGTGCGGAACCAGGTGCTGATGACGCCGTTGAAATTGAATATCGGCTTCGTAAGGTCTCAGTCGCCGCTTCGACGGCAGGTGCCGCCGCAGACCAGTCACCCTCGGCGCTGGCCGCGCTGACGGCTTCTACGGCTTTCATACCCGCCTGGGTCACGCCTGAACTGAACATCCACCCGCTCTTGGAGCCGGCGGACCACGCGAGCCAGCCTTCGCCTATCTTGTTGACGCCTTCCATCACCCACATGAGGCCGAGCCACATGCGCAGGAGGAGCGGCCAGTAGCCCCGGACCTTCCAGGTGGCGAAGCCTCCGATGAACGACCGGCGGTCCTTGATGTCGAGGAATTCGTGCTTGATGTACTCCCAGACCTGGTTGATGCCCGCGATGTTCAGGAGATACCACACGTTGATCATGTGTTTCATCGTCATGGCCATGAAGCCACTGCTCTTCATGCCGCCGGCGTTGGCCACGCCGTAACGCCCGCCTATCGACACCATGAAACCATGGAAATTGGACTTGAACTGGTGGCGTTCTGCCCTGCCCTCGATATCGGCTATGATGTTCTTGGCTGCTACTTCGGCGGTCTGGTGAGCGCCTTCGACTATCTGCGGAACGGGCTTGCCGTTCTCGAGGAAGAAGGAGTTGTCGCCGACTACGTATACGAAGGGGTAGTCGGGGCTCTTCATCTCGGCATCGACCTGGAGCCGGCCGCGGCCGCGCTCGCCCTTGGTCACTTCGAGGCTCGCCGCAAAGGAGCTGCCCTTGACGCCGCAGGTCCAGATGAAGGTGTCGGTCTCGACGACCGTACCGTCCTTGAGCATGACCTTGCCCGGCTCGGCCCCGATGATGGAGGCGTTGAGCATGACCTCGCAGCCCTTCCTCGAAAGGTATTCCTCTGCCTTTACCCGGAGCGGTTCCTCCAGGATAGGAAGGATGGACGGCAGGGCCTCGATGTTGACGACGCGGGTCTCGGAACGGTCGATGTAGTGCTTTCGGCACATGGCGTCGCGGAACTCGAGGAGCTCTCCTATCATCTCGATGCCGGTAAATCCGGCGCCGGCGACGGCAAAGGTGAGCATCCGCTTTCGGGCGGCGGGATCGGTCTCCTCGGCGGCCCGCGCGAAAATATCCTCGACATGGTGGCGGATCTTCATCGCGTCGTCGAAGGACCAGAGGCTGAACGAATTGTCCTTCACTCCGGGTATGTTGAAGTACTCGGGCTCCCCGCCGGCTCCGACGACGATGTAGTCGAAATCGTAGCCGCGAGCCTTCCCGACAGCCTTCCTGGTCTTGAAATCGACCGACTGGATGTCGTCGAGCACGACATTGATACGTTTGGCCCCGAAAATCTTCCTGAAATTGACCTGTACCGACTCCGGTTCCGTACGCCATCCGGCAACCTCGTGGAGCTCGGTCATCAGCGTATGGAAGGGTTTCCTGTCGACCAGGGTTATCTGTATGTTCTGGTCTTTCCTGAAATGCTTTTCAAGGATCTTGCCCGCCCAGACGCCGCCGTAGCCGCCCCCGAGTATGAGTATCTTCTTTGCCTCGGCCATATGTTCTCCTTGCGCCGTTGTATGGACCGGCGCTTCGTTGTTCGCCGGTATTGGAGTTTACGCAACGCCCAGCCCTTCGGACGGGCAAGACGAGCCTCCACAGGTTGCAGATTTTGGACTTTGCAATTGTGCCGTCTTCGGCTGTTCGCGTCAAGGTCGAAATCTATATATACCTAAATATAGTAAGTATTCTATAGAATCATGACCTGCCGGGCACCTTGACCCGGCAAGCTGGCGGCCATTACATTTGACCAACAGAGGAGAATACATGCCAGATCTAGCGAGCGTCCAGAAAGCCATCCAGGATGTCCGGCCATCACTCCAGGCCGACGGTGGCGATATAGAGCTTATTTCGGTTTCTGAAGACGGCAAAGTCACAGTCAGGCTCACGGGAGCGTGCGGCTCTTGCCCGATGGCAATCATGACGCTCAAGCAGGGCGTCGAGGCCTATCTGAAGAAAGTCGTCCCGGCGGTTACCGAGGTCGTCCAAGGCTGAAGCGCACGGGGAAGCGGGCCCTTGCCGGCTTCCCCGCGTCTGCCTTTCAGTTGTTCATGCACTCTTCAGCGCACTCCATCATCGCAGGCCTCGTCCGAATCTTGGTTTCTGGACGCTTCGGCAACATGCGGCTTGTCGCAGGGAGGCAAGGTCCCGTTCTTGAGGTCACGATCCTTCTTGTCCACGCTCCTGGATTCGGCTCCATCCTTCTGATTCGTAGCCATATGAACCTCCTTGAATATTATCAATAAGGTAATATATGAATGGGACATCGACAAGTCGGCACGACGAGGACCGCTAGCGTTTCTCCATGGCAAGCGTCGATATGCGCTCTGCCATGCGCCCGAGCGACACCTGCTCCATGACGCTTCCCATCTCGAATGCCACCTTGGGCATGCCGTATACGACGCTCGACTCTTCGTCCTGGCCCAGCGTCAGGCCACCCTCGCGATAGATCGACCCCAGCTCCCTCGCGCCATCCTTGCCCATCCCCGT
>PGXR01000009.1 GCA_002839245.1 Spirochaetae bacterium HGW-Spirochaetae-7
CCCCAGCATCGGGAGCCAGGTTTTCGCTCGCCACTATCGCCGCCGCCCTCGTTTCTGGTGTCCTGGGACTGGCGGCGCTTGCGGTCGCCGCCATCGTGCTGGCCGTCTCCGGCGGTCTTTCAGCTTAGAGCCGCTGGGCCATCGCTGCCTTGATCCCGCTGCCTGCCGTCCTGGACAAGTCGACCAGAGAGGCTACGAACGACGGAATCGAACCGCCGGCCTTCATGCCTAACCATGACTCGTACAGGTCGAGATCCTCCTCGTACAGGCGGTACAAGTCGAGATAGGCATTGTTGACCGTTCCCATGTCGAACCCACGGTAACCGTCCGCGGTGACGGTCTTGGCTACGGCATCCTTGTAAGCGCTTGCCCGGCTTGCAATGATGTCAGCCTTGCGCCGCAGCTTCTCTCCTCGCTTGATCGAGTCGTCGTCGTAGACAATCTCGAGAAGCCGCGCGGTCTCGCTGAGGAAGGCGACGAACGCCGCGGACTCCGCCTGTCGTTCACGTCGCTTGGCGAGTTCCGGGGAATCTTTTCCGTAGCGACCGGCGAGATACAGTTCCGCGCCTTTCCGGCCGATGAACGTGGCGAACTCCTCATTGAACTGGTCGGCGCCCTTGATGAACAGCGTGGCATGGGCTGATTCATGGATGACGAGCTCCGCGATGGCATCCTCGTCGTAGGAAGCCATGAATGAGTACAGCGGGTCAGCAAAGTAGCCCAACGAGCTGAAAGCCTCGACCTCGCGGACGATGACATCGAGTCCGGTAGCCTTCAGGCGCGCGGCTTCCCCGATGGCTTCGTCTTTCCTGTAGAAACCCCTATAGGGAAGGTCGCCGACCAGAGGATAGTGCCAGTAATGCCTGGTAAACGAGTCAGGAGCGCATGCCGACACCACGTCGGCAACGTAGTCCTTGTCGACGGCCAGGTAGCGCGTGTAGTTCTTCCCCGGCGCCAGGCCCAGGGTTTCCGTCGCGAATTTTCGCACGCGTTCGACGGTCGAGAGGAGGCCGCGCACCGAGGAGGGCAGGTCCGGGTCGCCGGCCACCCGGCCGATGGGTTGGGCACGCGCGCGCTCCGACAGGAAATACGCGGCTTGCCGCGTGTACCAGCACGAGGACAGAGAAAGGGCGAGCGCCGAGGAACCGAGGACGAGCGCCATCAGGCGAAGGAAGTTGGAGTTCACGAGGCGTATGATACCACGGAAACCACAGGTCGATCGACAGACGGTCGCGGTCTTGATGCGGCCGTCGCAGGCGGATACTATCGCGCCCATGACAAGCAGACACGGCATTCCGACGGCGATGCGCTACGAGGCGCTCCTCCTCATTACGGCGGCGATATGGGGTACCGGCTTCGTGGCCCAGCGGCTGGGCATGCAGGATCTAGGGCCATTTTCGTACAACGCCGCCAGGTTCGCCGTCGGCGCTCTGGCACTGGTCCCCCTCCTGTTCGCAAGGCGGACGGGAATTGTCGCGTTCAAGGCTTCGCTCGCTCCAGGCCTGGCGGCCGGGACGGTTCTCGCGGTCGCGGCCGCTCTGCAGCAGTCCGGGCTCCAGTACACCAGCGCCGGCAAGGCTGGCTTCATCACCGGCCTCTATGTCGTGCTCGTCCCGATTGCCGCCATATTCCTGGGAAAGAAGACGGCTCCGCTCACCTGGGCGGGAGCGGGTTTCGCGCTCGGCGGGCTCTACCTGCTTTCCTTCGCCGGCGAGGTTGCCATCAACCGGGGCGACGTGCTGGTGTTCGCGAGCGCCTTTTTCTGGACTGCGCACATCCTCGTGCTCGACCGCTGGGCGTCCAAGGTCGACCCGATCGCGCTCGCCTGCGTCCAGTTTGCCGTATGCTCGTTGTTGTGCTGGCTAGGCGCTGCCTTCACCGAGACATTGGCGGCATCGGATTTCATTGCGGCCGCGCTGCCCATAGCCTATGGCGGCCTGTTCAGCATAGGAATCGCCTATACCCTGCAGGCGGTTGCCCAAAGCAAGGCTCATCCATCGCGCGCTTCGATAATCATGTCGCTGGAGTCGCCATTCGCCGTGCTCGCCGGCTTTATTTTTCTCGGCGAGAGGCTAGGGACAAGGGAACTCCTGGGCTGCGCGCTGATGCTCGGCGGCATGATCGTGGCTCAGGTCAGGTTTCAAGCTCACCGAACACGGTCGCGGTAAAACGGTACAGCCTGGCGTCGGGCAGCAGGTAGGATCCAGGCTCGAGCCCGGCCTTGACGCACAGTTGCTCGAGCAGTTCTTGCCTGTCCCAGCCTTGCTCCGGCGCTACCTGCGGCAGGAAAACGCCCGAGCGGCCGCCCCGGACCAGATAGACTCCGTGCAGGCCCGGGCTCACGTCCTCGGGAGCGCATGGCTCGAACGGCGACAGTACCGATATTTCCACGTCGATGTTCCCGAGCTCCCTTTCGGTGACAGGCGGGAAACGGGGGTCGTCGAACGCCGCTGCGGCAGCCATGCTCCTGACCGTTTGATGCAGCGGGTCCACGGAGCTCATCCTGCCTATGCAGCCGCGGAGCAGGCGGCGTCCAGCAGGAGACCGCTTGCTCAGGGTGACGAATGCGCCGTAGCGACCCGAGAGAGCGGGGCCGCATTCCGGCCACCGTGGATCGCGGTCTTCAATGCTTGCCGCTATGGCTTCGCGCGCAGTCGCCAGGAGTATGGACTTGTCGTCGTTTGACAACGATACGCTCATGAAATGGCTCCTTCGTACCAGGCAAGGGCGCCGTAATGAACGATACGCTCCAAGGCCGATCCGCTATGACCCCGAGAATCGAGGCGGGCCAACAGGCGGCCCCTGGCGCCGGTCATCGACCGCAAAGCCATGGTCGCCGCTATGACCACAGCCCCGATGGTCTCCCTGTGCTCGGCCACAAGGCGCCAGTCGCCTGCCATGATTGAGACGAGCAGTTCGTCCGAACGCCTTTCTGCGTCCACCGCGATCATGGAAGACGCCAGGTTAGACGAAGCCACGACGAGGACCCGTTCCATGTCGTCGCCAAAGACCACGTCGACGGCCCTCGATACGATTTCAGCCACCCTGGCGTCGCCGCCCACCAATATCGGCACAAGCAGGGCGTGAGGAAACAACCGGCGCATGAAAGGCAGCTGCACTTCAATGGCATGGCTCTCCAGGTGAGGCAAGTCGTTGGATGAAAAGAGGGTACTGCACGATTCAAGGTCGGCGCAGGCTCCCGTGTCTACCTCGACGTCACCTATGGGCGTCTGGAATACGGTGGCCTCGGGCAGGTAGGCCGCGGTCTCGCCCGTCCGTCGTATAGGCGCGAGGATCACTATCCGGTCTATCTGGCGTCCCTTCGAGCTAGCCCAGGCCGCGCCCTGTACCGCCCCGGAATAGGCAAAAGCGGCGTGCGGTGACAATATCGCCATCGGCCATGCGCTTGCCGCGTTACCGGCCAGGTTGCCGGCTGCGTCGCCTTTGGCCACGGCTGCGTTCCGCAGCGCGTCGTCGACCGCTTCCATGAGGACGGTCCCGTCGTCGGGATAGAATATGCCCGCCATGATGGCTTCACGCACCCTGCGGTTTACTCCGTATATCGCCATGCGCTAGAGTATAGTGTCACCTCTTCGTTCAATACAAATTTCTACAATAGCAAGAAGGAATACGGGATGCGCATCATAGTCGCCGACGACGAGCCTAACCTCCTTTCGTCCATGGGGACCTTCCTCACCGCGGAATCGATAGACACCGTGCTTTCGCCGGACGGCGCGAAAGCAAAGACATTCCTGTCGGAGGAATCGTTCGATGCCGCCGTACTCGACATCCGCATGCCAGGACTCGACGGCATATCCCTCCTCAGGTGGATAAAGGACGAGGGCCTGACGCTTCCGGTGATAATGATGAGCGCCCACGGAGATGTCAGGGATGCGGTCGAGGCGATGCGGCTAGGTGCCTGCGACTATCTCGTCAAGCCTTTCGATCCCGACGAGCTGCTGATTCGCCTGCGAAAGGCAGTGCGCGACAGGCGTCTCACCGCTGACCGTGAGGTCTCGCGGCGGCCCGCCGGAGAGCGCCTCCGCATGATAGGAAGCAGCCCGGCGGTCGTCGAAGCGCTTCGCCTTATAGACCGGGCCGGGCCGACTCCGTCAACGGTGCTCATTACCGGCGAAAGCGGTTCGGGCAAGGAAGTAGCCGCCCGCCTCGTCCACGAGCGCTCAGGCCGGCCAGGGTCCTTCGTCGCCGTCAACCTCGGAGCCATACCCGACACGCTCCTCGAGAGCGAGCTCTTCGGTTACGAAAAAGGCGCATTTACCGGGGCCGCCGACAGAAAGCTGGGACTCTTCGAGCTGGCGGACGGCGGGACCCTGTTCCTCGACGAGCTTGGAGAGATGCCGCAACACATGCAGGTCAAGATCCTCAGGGCGATACAGGAACGCAAGGTGACGAGGCTCGGCGGCACCAAGGGCATACCCGTTGATACCAGGATAATCGCCGCGACAAACAGGGACCTTGAGGCTATGGTCGCCAAGGGAACTTTCCGTGAAGATCTGTATTACCGGATAAACGTGGTACGGATACATCTGCCTCCGCTCCGGGAACGACCCGGCGACGCCGTTTCCCTGGCCAGGCACTTCGTCGAGGCACTGTCGACGCATCTAGGCAGGAAAGGCGCCATCCTGGCTCCGGATGCGCTGGCGTTGATAGCGGCCTATCCATTCCCTGGAAACGTCCGCGAGCTGTCCAACGCGGTGGAACGCGCTTTGATCCTGTCAGACGGCGACAATCTTCATGCCTCGGATTTCCAGCTGGGTTCCGGGAAGAGCGGTCCACTGGCGGCAAGTCCTTCGCATCCCGGCCCCCTGTCTGGCGGGGCCGAGCCATTCGTGGACCAGGATGGCAAGCCGTATTCGCTGGCAGAACTGGAGCGCCGCGCGATACTCGCTTCGATAGGACGAAACCAGGGGAAACGAGAGACAAGCGCATCTGAACTCGGCATTACTCGAAGGACCCTTTTCAACAAGCTCAACGGGTACGGGTATCGTGACTAGAGGACGCGCACGCTCGTCGGGTTGACGCGATAGAGGCGTTCCTCTCCGGCCTCGGGGGCCCGGCCCTTGCGGAAGCGCAGGGTGAAGCGCTCCCCGCCGGTTTGCATGGCGCAATCCACGACGTCGCCCGCGAAATCGGCGCGAAGACAGCGGGCGGCCATGACGCCGTGGCCATCGTCATGGCCGCTTGGGCCAGAAACCGCGCCCGGCAAACCTGGCGTGGTCGTCGGTTCCGCTGCTCCGCGCTCGAAGAAAAGGAATGAGCCATCCGCCGCGTTGTCGTCGTCGATCGGGAACTTTCCGGTTTCGGTGACGGCAAAAAGGTGTCCGCCGGCTCGTTCGAAACACACTATCGGCAGGCAAGGTCCGCTCCCCATGAACCGCGCAACCGCTGCGCTAGCCGGATTCTCCCAGAGTTCGCGGGGAGTGGCGCACTGGAGGACCTTCCCAGAGTCCATGACGGCCAGAGTGTCGCCTATGGCCATCGCCTCCTCCAGGTCGTGCGTCACGTAGACCGCGGTAAAGCCGAGACGCCTCTGTTCCTCGACGATGTCGGCGCGCAGCCGCTTTCGCAGCGCCGCGTCGAGCGACGACAGCGGTTCGTCGAAAAGCACTACCGCAGGCTCGACTGCGAGAGTGCGCGCGAGCGCGACACGCTGCCGCTCGCCGCCGGACAGCTCGTGTGGTTTCCGCCGTTCGTAACCGGCAAGGCCGACGGCGGCGAGCAGGCTGCCGACCCTTGCGCGCAGTTCAACGCGACGCATGCGGCGGACGCGAAGCCCGTACGCCACGTTGCCGAAGACGTCGAGGTGAGGGAAAAGCGCATAATCCTGGAAGACCATCCCTATGCCGCGGCCGCTCGGTTCCGTGCTTGTCACGTCGATGCCGCCTACGAAGAGCTTGCCGGAGTCAGGCCGTTCGAGGCCCGCGACCATCCTCAGCATCGTACTCTTGCCGCAACCCGACGGACCCGCTACCGCGAGCACCTTGCCTGCTTCTGCCTCAAGAGAGACGTCAACCGTCTCCAGCGGCCATGCCTTGGTCAGTCTGACGAGTTCAAGCGATACCATCGCGGACATCCTTCATGAAAAAAATGAAACCGGTGACGACGGCCAGGACCACCGCGGCGGCACACGCCTCGTTGAGGCGATACGCCCCGGCAAGGCGGTAGAGCATGAGGGCGATAGTTTCGAAACCCCCGACTGGCGCGGCAATGATGGCGTTGGCGTCGCCCGCGCTCATCGCGAAGGCCAGCGCGAAACCGGAGGCCAGAGCCGGCACAGCCATGGGCAACCGCACCCTGAGCGTTGAACCGAGCCGACTAGAGCCGAGCATGCGGGCCGCCTCGACGTAGCGCTCGTCGGACAGACCGACGGACGATTGGATGGCCCTGAGCACGAAAGGGTAGGCCGTGACAGCCTGTACCGCGGCCAGGGCGAATACCGACGGCCTGCCCAGCGCCGCGTTCCAGCCATAGGCCAGCACGACGCTCGAGACGCCGAGCGGAAGCAGCGGCAGGACTTTGGAGGCCAGTGTCGACCTGGTCCTCTTGAGCCCGACGGAGAAGACGAATCCAGTAGCTGCGGCAATGGTTGCGCTCGACAGTCCAAGCACCATAGTGTTGAACGCGGCAGCCGCAAAGCCCTTCCTCGCGAAAAGCGAGGCATAATTGCCCAGCCCCAAGGCCGACGAGCCGCGCGCTGCCGTCCTGAGGGTGAGCGACTCGACGAGTATCGAGGCCAGCGGCCCCATGAAGCACACTACGATAAAGGCGCCGTAAAGCAATGCGGCGCCGGCACCAAGGTAGCTGGAGAAAGGTCCCGGCGCGACGCGCTCCGCGTCACGCCGGTTAACCCCGGCATGTTTCTCGAAGGCGCCATACACTGCAAGGGCGAGCATCGCGACAAGCGTCTCGACCAGGGCAAATGCGGAAGCCAACGGCCTGTCGAACTCGAAACGCGCCGCGCGGTACAGTTCGACCTCCGGCGTTCCGACGCCGGGGCCGCCGAAAAGCAGCACTATTATGAAGCTGTAGAAGCACATCAGGAATACCAGCGATAGCGCGGCCCCGATGGCCGGCATTATGGACGGCAGGGTCACGGTCATGAATACCCGGCTTTCGGAAGCGCCCAGGAGCCTCGCTGCATCTTCGTGCCTCTTCGGCGACGAAGCCCATGCGCCGCCGACAAGGCTCATGACGACTGGAAAATTGTAGAAACCATGCGCCATAACGACGCCGACGAACGAGTAGAGAAAGCGGACAGGCGGCTCGTCGAGCTTGAACAGCGACATGAGCGCGCGGTTGAGGATGCCTTCCCGGCCATAATACAGCACGAAACCTATGGCGATTATCAAGGGCGGGACGCAAAACGGAACGGCGGACAATGCCGACAGGATGCGTTTTCCGGGGAAACGCCGCCTCGCGAGCAGAAAGGCGCCGGGCAGCCCGACGAGCGCCGCGAGCAACGCGCTGACGAAGGCTTGGGACAGCCCGTAGGAAAACGAACGTGCGAAGCGTGGTTCTGAGAAGGCCCTGGCCAGGTTGGAAAGGGCGCCGCCGTCGAAGAGGGGGGCGAATGCGGCGAAAAGCGGGACAAGCAGGAGAGCCGCGAACGCCGGCAACAGTACGGCGCCGGGACGGAAGGTTTGCCTGACCCGCTTGCTCGTCATCGGAGTCAGGGCGCCTGGAGCGCGTCAAGGGCGGCCCGGACGGCTTCGTCGAGGGCGGTGGCGTCTACGGCCAAAGTCATGGCGGGCTTTGGCGACCATGCGTAGCTTGCCGGCAGCTCTACGCCCGGAATGACTGGATACATCCAGTTCGTCAGAGGCAGCGCAGACTGGAATTCCGGGGTCAGCATGAAGTCGATGAACGCTTCGGCGGCCTTGCGGTGCCTGGCCTTGGACACGATCCCGGCGCCTTCTATCTGGACCGGATGCCCGCCGGAAAATTCCAGGGCCTTGTAGCGCCCCGCGCTTTCGTATTCTGCATGGTAAGCGGCGCTGGTCGTATACGATATCACCAGCGGCGCTTCGCCAGAGGTAAAGAGTCCGTAGCCTGTATCCCAGCCCGGCGACATGGTCAGGATGGACGGCTTGAGGCGCTTCCAGTAGTCGGCCATGCCGTCGCCGTACGCCGCTTTCGTCCAGGCTACGAAGCCAAGTCCAGGCGTCGACGTCCGCGGGTCCATCAGGATGAGCTTTTTCGCATATTCGGCTTTGGTAAGGTCTTCGAGCGATGCTGGCGGATTGGCGAGTTTCAGGGAGTCCCACATGATGGCGAAACTGCCCCAGTCGTACGGCGTCAGAGCCCATCGAGGGTCGAGCACGAGGCCGGCGGGAACCGTCTGGAAACCTTCGGGCCTGTAGGCTGACAGAACGCCGGCGGCCAGGGCTTTCGGTAAAAGGTTTCCGTCGATTCCCAGGAGCACGTCGGCGGCAGGCGCCTTTTTTTCGTCTATCGCGCGGGCCAGCACCTGCCCGGCGTCTCCAGGCACGACAAGCTCCACCGAGATGCCCGTGGCTTTCTCGAAAGCCGGAATGACGAGGGGAGCGGGGCCCCATTCGCTGGCAAAGGAGTCGTAGGCGTAGATGACCAGCTGGGCGTCGTTCTTCTGGACGCAGGAAGAAAGGGCGGCGAGCGCGACGAGCAAGGCCGCAAAGCCGCCGCGTGTAATGAAAGTACGATCGAGCATGAGGCTCCCTCCGCCGGCATTATCCGGATCAGGTTCATCGGGTGTGCTCTCAGACGGCTACGGTACCCTACAGGACCGCGCCGCCACCCCGGCATCGAAAAGATACGGCCGGAAGCTGCCGGCGGTCAAGCGGTCGGGCCTATCCTGAACGTGCCGAGGTCCGAGTACTTTGATAATCATCATTTTTCAGCTACAATGATCCCATGGATCCCAAGAATTTACCCGTATATCAGCAAAAACAGCGCATTCTCGATGCGCTGTCGTCGAACCAGGTCATCGTAGTAGAGAGCCCCACCGGCTCGGGAAAAACAACCCAGATACCCGTTATACTCAACGAGGCCGGCTACGCCGACAACGGCATCATAGGCGTAACCCAGCCAAGGCGCATAGCCGCGATTTCAGTCAGCGAGTTCATATCGAAGCAGCTGGGCACTCCGATGCCCGGTCTCATTGGCTACAAGATGCGCTTCGAGGACAAGACCAACCAGTCCACCAGGATCAAGATCATGACCGACGGCATACTCCTTCAGGAGATGAAGCTCGACCCGGCCATGTCGAAGTACTCGGTGATAATGGTTGACGAGGCGCACGAGCGCAGCCTCAACATCGATTTCATACTCGGGCTCCTCAAGCGCGTCCTGGACGAGCGACCCGAATTCAAGGTGATAGTCTCGAGCGCGACCATCAACGCGGAGATATTCAGCGCCTATTTCGGAGATTGTCCAATAGTCAAGATCGAGACGCAGGTTTACCCCGTCACCATCGTATGGGATCCGCCTTCAGACGAGGGCAGCCCCGACTCGCTCATCGACAAGATCGCGCAGATCGTTGACCGCATCATCGGGGACAGGCGCGACGGCGACATGCTCGTGTTCCTTCCGGGCGAGCGGCTCATCAAGGACTGCATGGCCAAGCTGGCTTTCGGCGACAGCCGGAACCGCATACATATCGTCCCGTTGTACGCCAGGCTCGGCAAGGACGAACAGGAGCGCGTATTCGACAAGGCTCCCCTCGGCAAGAGGAAAGTCATCATCTCGACAAACATCGCCGAGACGAGCGTCACCATAGACGGCGTCACCAGCGTCATCGACTCGGGCCAGGCAAAGCTCAATTTCTACAATCCCAAGACCTATACCGCCAGCCTCGTACAGGTGCCCGTCTCCAAGGCCTCCGCCAACCAGCGCAAGGGCCGGGCCGGACGTACGGCTCCGGGTTATTGCTACAGGCTGTATACCCGCGACGACTTCGAGAACCGGTCGCTCTTCACGATGGAGGAGATATACCGGACCGACCTGTCGGAAGTCGTCCTTCGTATGGCCGAGCTGGGCATCACCGATTTCGAGAGGTTCGACTTCATCTCCAAGCCGCCGCGCTCCGGCATACTCGGCGCCATGGATGTCCTCAACCTGCTCGAAGCCTTCGAACCGGACCGCAGCCTTTCCAGGGTAGGCCAGATGATGTGCGCCTTCCCGCTTCTCCCGCGCCTGTCGAGGATGATAGTCGAGGCGGTTCTGCGCTACCCGGACGTCGTCGAGGAGGTGGTCATAGCCGCCTCCTTCCTGTCGACGTCAAGTCCGTATGTGCTGCCGCCGGGAGAAGAACTCGAGGCCAGGCGCGCGCATCACGCTTTCCGTGACGCGTCGGGCGACTTCGTTTCCTACCTCAAGATGTACCACGCCTTCGGGGACGCCAAGAACAAGGCCAAATTCTGTGAAAAGAACTACCTCGACGAGCGCACGCTGCTCGAGATATTCCGCATCAAGGAACAGATAGAGATGATTGTGCACGACCTCGGCGTGCCCATCACCTCTGGCGGCTCTACCGAGGATTACCTCTGCGCCGTCAGCAGGGGCTTGATACAGTTCGTCTGCGCCAGGCAGGATCGCGGCACCTTCCGGACCCTGATGGGCGAGCGTGTCCAGATACACCCGAGCTCGGTGATGTTCAAGGAAAATCCCGACTTCATAGTAGCGGGAGAAATTGTACGGACAACGAGGATGTATGCCATGAGCGTATCTCCTCTCCAGAAGCGCATGCTCGCCAGGATCTCTCCGGTCGTAGCCGAAACCCTGCTCAAGCAGAAGCCGGTCCTGGCACCCGAGCAGCCATCGCGTGCGCGCACGGGCGGCCGTGGCGCGCAGCAGCCCGCTCGGCAGAGGCTCGACGAGGTACGCGACTTCACCAACCGCATCAAGATCGGCGGGGAGGCATTCGACCTCGTATCCGAGAAGAAGCGCAAGAAAGCCGTGCTCGTCTGGGATTCGTTCAGGAAGGCCAGGGAGGGGTTGCCGGCCGACGCGGGCCTCGCGTACAAGGGCATGCTCGGAGTCGTCATGGTGGGCCACAACCGGCTGCTTGACGGCGAAAAACTGGAAACCATCCTGCGCGTTGCCCCATGGCTCGACCCGGAGGTCGATCTCAAGCGCGATTGGCCACGGAAGAAGCAATTCAACGTCAACGACGACCTTGATGGCCTCGTTCAGGTCCTCGACCACGTACTGCAGGTTTCATACTGGAAACCCAAGAACCCCGAGCTTGGCTTCGTCGCGATGTTCACCGACACCGCCGGGACGTACTGGTTCCGCGTGTCCCGCGGCTTCCACACGGCCCTCAACGAGAGCGTCGCCAGCCTGGAGTACCTTGTCGACGAGATATCGGAGCTCGCAACCCACGAACAAAAGGAACGCGTCGGTACGCTGTACAGAAAGCTTGGCGAATTCTTTGCCTAGAGCTTGAGGCGAATGGTCCTTCGTCGCTTGTCCCGGGACTTTTTCATTGACAGCATGACTTGGGACAGAGCATTATTGCGTATCCGCCATGCATGACGATCGACCGTATTCCCCCGCCCCGATTGAGCGCCACGCTGAGAAGCCGGAAGAGGCATTGGTCGAGGTGCCTGCAGAAGGTAAAAGGGTAAAGCGGAGCGACCTTCTCAACCTCTTCAACCTTGTAAACTTCATGGAAGGCACGGTCTTCGTAAGGTTCACTCATCGCGGACAGGGCAACACGCTGTTCCTGCAGGCCCACCCCTTGCCATGCTCAAGCGAGACTCTGGTCTGTAGGTGGATCGCTCCCGGCATGTCGCTCAAGCGGCTGGAATCATGCGACTTCGACAGCCTCGTCCTTCTTGACGGCCACAGCCGCGTCAGCGTAGCCGCGGAAATGCTAAGCATCAATTCTGACGAAGTATCCTTCAGGATACCACTTTCTGGTTACGAGAACGGCATCCGTGCGATGGACCGCCACGCCTGCGAAGGAATTACGGCCCGCATCCTCCAGGCTGGCATGAGTTTCGAAGGCAGCCTGGAGGATTTCAACGCCGTATCGTTCAGGCTTGAGGTAGAAGGGCCGTCATCGGCTGCTTTCCGTTGGATCAATGTCGAACAGCCAGTGATGGCACTTTTTTCCAGGGGAGGAACCCTCCTGTATTCCGGGGAATGCCTTGTTACCCGCGTTGAAAAGGGTTTTTCGAGACACCTGCTCGTACTCGCACCCAACTTCACCAGCATCAGGAGGTACAAGGCCAGGGAATATCGGTGCCAGCGCCAGGTCCTCCTTCCGGCCCCCACGGTTCGTTTCAGCCATTCGTTGACCGACAAGCAGGTTTACCTGAAGGTCGAGAACATTTCCGGCACGGGCATATGCGTGGAAGAATTCCTCGAGCGCTCGTTGCTGGTTCCCGGGATGATCATTCCAGAACTGAGCCTAGAAATCGCCAACAGCTTCATCCTTAAATGCCGGGCACAGGTGCTCTACCGCAACGTGACCAGAAAGAGCGACGAGTACTACGTAGTTCGATGCGGCATGGTTTTCCTGGACCTGCAGCCTGAAGACCAGGTACGGTTGGCAGCCATCATCCACCAGTCTGTCGACGACAGGCTGCGAGTCTGCTCCAGCGTGGAGATGGATGAATTGTGGCGTTTCTTCTTCGAGTCAGGATTCATCTATCCCTCCAAGTACCTGTCCGTGCAGGCGCGCAAGGAGGAATTCAAGCTGACCTACACCAAGCTGTATCTCGAGAGTTCGTCTATCGCCCGCCATTTCTTCTTTCAGGACAAGGGGCAAATCTTCGGGCATATGTCAATGCTTCGGTACTATCCCAACTCCTGGATAATCCACCACCACGCGGCGTCGAGGAGCGGTTACGGCCTTGCAGGAGTCGGCGTGCTGGACGAGATGGGCCGCTTCACCAACGACGTGCACCTGCATCCCAGCGCCCACATGGATTACCTCATGTGCTATTTCCGGAGGGAAAACCGCTTCCCGAACAGGGTTTTCGGCAATGTCGCCCACGACATCGCGGACAAGAAAGGCTCTTCCCTCGACGGCTTCGCATACTTGTGGCTGCCAGCCCAAACCGAAGACGAGACCGCTTCGTTCCAGCTGTTTCCAGCCCGCGACGAGGATCTGCAGGAACTGGCCAGGCGCTACGAAGCGATGTCGGGAGGGCTCATGCTCGATGCTTTCGACCTGCGAGCCATTTCCGGAAGCGATGCGGAGTTGTCGTCAGAGTACTCGAAGCAGGGATTCAAACGAGAGCGCTATGTCTTCTGCTTGAAGCAAGCGGGAAAACTCCAGGCCATAGTCCTGCTCACGCTATCTGACCTTGGCCTCAACCTATCGAACCTTACCAACTGCATCCATGTCCTGGTCATGGAGCCCGACCTGCTTGATCCAAAAACGCTTTTTTCGTCGCTGCATTCCTTGAGGGCGCACTATGATTCCGACGAGTTGCCGGTACTGGTATTTCCGGAGGACTACCTGGAACGCCATTCTGTCCCCTGTGAAAAAAAATATGTTCTATGGGTCCTGGATACCAGCTACTCCGACCCGTACTTCGATTCAGTCCAAACTACCTTCAAGAGGCCGGGCAATGGTCAGTGCGATTGATGTAAAAAAACTGCCCGCTGAGGCGGCCCTGTATAACAGCAAGATCATCGCAAACTACCTGCGGCTAATAAAACAAAGATATGGATACGTCGACACAGCCGAACTTCTTGCGTATGCAAGGATGAAACCGTATCAAGTCGACGATGAGGGTCACTGGTTCACGCAGCAACAGGTCGACCTCTTTTATGAAAAGCTTGCGCTTGTAACAGGGGTAGACAGCATCTCCCGTGAAGCAGGACGTTACAGCGCTTCTCCCGAAGGGGGAATGGGATGGATATCCCGCTATGTGCTCGGGCTGGCCGGACCTGCAAAGGCCTTCGACGTTATAAGCAAGCTTGCCGGGAAACTCACCAGGTCGACCAGGTTCGAAGCAAAAAGGATCAGCAACAAGGAAATTGAATTGATCGTAACGCCTATCGAAGGCGTAGCGGAGAAACAATATCAATGCGAAAACAGGATAGGCTACTTCGAAGCGATCATCTCGGGCTTCAATGGCCGTAAGTCCCGGATAGAGCATCCAGAATGCATGTTCAAGGGTGCGGACGTCTGCAAGTACAGAATTTCCTGGAGCGAGTCGAAAGCCGCCATGATGAGAATGACCCGCTTTGCCTTCGCGCTCGCGTCATGTATTGTAATCACGATCATCAGGCTCAAGGCTGATGAGACGGTTCTGCTTGGCAGCATTGCCGTCGCTACCGCGATACTGCTGGCCATGTCCCTGCTGAAGGAACGGTTCCTGAGGCAGGAACTTGATTCGGTCATCGACAACCTGCGGTCGACGACCGAAAGGGGTTTTGACGATTTCGAGCGTATCTACAACAACGCCCTGATGGGGAAGGAAATCGGGCACGTCCTCAGCATTTCCAAGAGTATCGAAGGCATGCTCGACCAGGTCATGACTATTCTCAAGGAACGAGGAGACTACGACAGGGGTATCATCCTTTTGGCAGACGAGGAAAAACGAGTACTGGAATTCAAGGCAGGATTCGGCTATTCACCGAATCTGTTCAACGAGATACGCAATGCCCGATTCAGCTTGTACAAGCCGGAATCGAAGGGTGTCTTTGTCGTCTGCTACAGGGAGCGCAAGCCATTCCTCATCAACGATGTGTCTGCCATAGAAGAGTCGATTTCGTCGCACAGCCTCGACCTGCTCAGGAAGATGGGTACAAAGTCGTTCATTTGTTGCCCAATACTTTTCGAGGACCAATGCCTTGGTGTACTCGCGGTTGACAATCTCCAGAGCAAGCGACCGCTGCTTGAAAGCGATATCAACCTGCTCATGGGGATAGCTCCCGAGATAGGAATCACCCTCAACAGCGCGTTGTTCGAAGTGGAAAGGGAACAGCAATTCAGGTCCATCCTCAGGACCCTCGCCGCCAGCATCGACGCTCGGGATACCCTGACCGCAGGTCATTCGGAACGAGTGACGGCGTACGCGGTGGCAATATGCAACGAGATGAACCTCCCGCCGGAACTCACGGAGGTAATACGGGTGGCGGCCCAGCTCCACGATTACGGCAAGATCGGGATAAAGGATTCCATACTCAAGAAAAGCGGTCCGCTATCCGGCAAGGAGCGCGAGGAAATAAAGACGCACGCCGTGAAGACGCAGGATATTCTCAGCCGTATCAATTTTACCGGAGCCTACCAGCAGGTGCCGTTCATTGCAGGTTCGCACCACGAACGGCTGGATGGAACAGGATACCCGAGGGGGCTCAAAGGCGACGAGATTCCCTTGGGCGCCAGGATTCTTGCCGTTGCTGATTTTTTCGAAGCCATCAGCGCGAAGCGGCACTACCACGAGCCGCAACCCTTCGATGCGGCGGTGGAAATGCTGAAGGCCGAGAAGGGCCATCACCTGGACGAGGATGTGGTTCATGCGCTTATCAACGTACTCGGCAAGGAAAAGGCGACGTTCGCTTCATGACCTCTTGCGCTTGTGCCCCCAGGCGGAAAGTACCGGCGTATAGGTGAAGCGTCCAGCGTCCTGGAAAAAACACATGAAGTCCTCGTAGAATTCGTCCGGACCCGAGTATCCAGGCAGGTCAATGTCCAGGTTTCTTGACAAGACCTCGATTTTCTTGCCCCAGTTGTAACGGTCGGACTCGGCCAGGCTTCCGTAGATCAGGTGATGAGCACCTGCTTCGACCCTGATATCCTCATAACCGAGTCGGTACAGATGCGAGTACAACTTGCGTCCGGCATACGGATCGAAATTGGCCTTGTCCTCGAGCTGGTGAACGGCTGACATGAAGGCCGTTTCCAGCCGAGGGTTCATCCCGCAATGGCTCATGCAGTTATAATCCAGGTCTATCAGGCAGAGTATCCCGCCCTCTTCAAGAAGTGACGAAATGTTTTGTACGATCTCAAAACATTCCTCTTTGAAATATTCAAGGGTAAATCGTACCCAAGCAAAGTTGAATGTCCCTAAATCAGGCATAGGCTCCAGAAAATTGCTTACGAAGAATTTTGTCCGCTCGTTGCCATGAAGTTCCCTGGCTCGGGCAATACGCTTTTCCGACATGTCGAAACCGACGGCGGACCCGGATTCGCCGACAATGGCTGACAGTACCGAGGTCGTCAGCCCGGGACCGCAACTTGCGTCCACGACCCTCATTCCAGGAACCAGGCCAGCCCGCTTGGCCGAATCCTCGACCACCGACGTCTTTGTCTTTATCTCGAGCCGCCGGCTTTCATCGTCGCTTTCCATCAAATAGTCGGTATGCATGTTTCCCCTGCGCTTGTTTCGGGCTTGTTATCGTGTACCATGGATGCGTTGCTTGCGATCGGCATGATATTCGACGCCAGTACTTCGGCTCAGACCTTCATGAATTTCAGTTCCCGGACAACACGGCCTTCGTCGATGGCCCTTTGCTCGAACTTGGTCACGGGACGCCAAGGCTCTCGCCGTGCCCACGGTTGACAGGCGTTGGAAAGCGACGTTTCAGCCGAAAGCACCTCAAGGGTAGCATCGGCGTATTCCTCCCAATCAGTTACGAAATACAGCCATCCACCGGTCTTGAGCCGGCTGGCCATAAGCTTGACGAAATCAGGGTTCATGATGCGGCGTTTATGGTGACGCTTCTTGGGCCACGGGTCTGGAAAGAATACGTTGAAGCCATCGACCGTGGCCGGGGCCATCATCGCATCGACGACTTCGGTGGCGTCGTGACGGCAGACGAGCAGGTTCTCAATCCTTTGCGCTTCTATCTCCGACAGCAGCTTGCCGACGCCTGGCGCGTGGACCTCGAGGCCAAGGAATCCCGTATCGGGCAAAGCCTTGGCGATGGCGACGGTGGCGGCGCCCATTCCAAAACCTACCTCGACGACGAACGGAGCATCCCGGCCGAAGAGCTTTATCGAGTCGAGCATGCGGCCGGGCTCCCATCGTACGCCGTAGCGGGGATAGAGAGCATGTAACGCCTCCTTCTGGGTGTCAGACATTCGGCCGATGCGTATGACGTAGCTCCTGATACCGATGTCCCTCGCTGAAAGGGGGCCACCTATTCCGGAAGTCGAATTTTCCATGAGAAGAATCCTGTCTCCGCCTTCGGTTCGAATCCGTAGACGGCAAGGTAATCGGAACCGGAGCGCCATGCGCCATCGGGCCAGAGGGAGTCGAGGGTTGTAGTACCCTTTGCGATAGGGGCCGTCTTGCCTACGTTGCCGCCGGCATCGATGAAGAAGGCCGTGTTCGATGGATACGGAGAATCAAGCTTGACGGTTGTCCCCGACAGCGTAACCGAAGGCAGTCCGTAGGCGCTTGTCTCGGGGGCCGAAAGGGAAAAGCCGCGCTCGGCGCGCTGTCCGGCCCGGTCGACGAGAACGAGGCGGTACTCGCCGCGCGGGATGGCTTGCCCAGGCGAGTCTATCCCGTTCGAACCCAGCCAGACGCTCGAGCCCTCATCGCTTCTTTCCCAGTTTTCGGGAGTCAGCGTCCAGCACAGCTCCTCGCCGTCGTTGATGACGTAGAGGTATTCGATATCGTCGACCCCGTCCGCGTCAGAGACCGAGGCAAATACCGACAGGCGCTCGTCCCTGGCTCCAGTCCCGTCGCCCGCCTGGACGATGAGCCTGAAATCGATCGACATGAATGCCGGCGGAGCAACCGAACAGGCTATGGACGACAAGGCGAGAATCGACGCCACCGACGACAGAAGGCGGCCAACATGCCGGCCAGTACCTTGATTCACTGGGCTTGTCGATGCATCGCTGCCACGGCAGCCTCGATGCTGGAATATTCGGCGTTGGTCCGGCCGGCCAGGTTCCGCAGGAGCCATATGCCGCGCTCCTTTTCCTCGGAGCCGCGGACGAGCGCGAAAGATGCGCCTTTCTGTTCCGCGTAGGCATATTGCCCTCCGAGCTTCCGGGTCTCTGGAAAGACTTCGCAGGCAATGCCTGCAGCGCGCATGGCGGCACCCGCAGCCTGATACTCGGTACAGAGGGAGGCTTCCGCGTTGACCACCAGCACCCGCGTGTATCCTATAGTCTTGCCGGCCTTGCCAACGGCTTCGAGCGCCGCGAGGAGCCTGTCGAGGCCGATGGCGGCGCCGACGCCGGGAAGGCGTTGCTTGGTGTATAGCGAGGCAAGATCGTTGTAGCGGCCGCCGGAGCATACCGAGCCGATTTCTGGAATCGCGTCGAGGAAGGTCTCGAACACGACTCCCGTGTAGTAATCGAGGCCACGGGTTATGTTTGGCGACAGCGAAAGCACGCTGGCCAGACCGCAGGCATCCGCCATGTCGAATATTTCCGAGAGCCTGTCTGAATCGGGATTGGAGCCTCCGGCTATGCGCGTCATGCGCTCGAGCGTCGCCTGGAAGCCTTCGCCTGCCCGGATGAATTCCAGAATCTCAGAAGCGGCAACGTCGCCGGCGATTTCGGCAAGGAGACGCCGGGTTTCGTCTTCGCCGATCCTGGACTGCTTGTCGACTATCCTAAGCGTCTCGACTGATTTTTCGGCTAAACCGGCCCTGGCAAGGAAACGGTTGAAGACGCCGCGGTGATTGACGTGTATCGTCGAATCGGAAACGCCGAGTGACTTCATGGCGGCGGCAATGGTCGCCACGATGTCGAAGTCGGCGGAGGCGGTGTCGACTCCGACGATGTCGAAGTCGCACTGCATGAATTCACGGTAGCGGCCACGCTGGGTGTTCTCTCCGCGCCAGACCTTGGCCATGTGGTAGCGCTTGAACGGCAAGTAGAGTTCTCCCGCATGTTCCGCCATGAAACGGGCGAGCGGCACGGTCAGGTCGAAGCGCATCGCAACATCGCGACCGCCCTGGTCCTTGAAACGGTAGACCTGCTTTTCGGTCTCGCCGCCGGCCTTGCCCAGGAGTATTTCGGCGTACTCGAGTACCGGAGTATCGATGGGGACGTAGCCGAAGCTCCTGAATGTCGTCGTCAAGGCTTCGAGCAGCGCCGCGCGCTCCATTTCCGCCTGCGGAAGGAAGTCCCTGAAACCCTTGAGAACGCGGGGCTGTATGATGTCGGCCATCTTTTCTCTCCTACTGAAGTCGGCCTGATTATGGCCTGCCGGCGGGTTCTAGCGCAAGCCGACGCGCCGGCTTACGGAGCAGCCGACGGAAGCTTGACACCATCCTTGCGGCCAGTGATTATGGACCCATGTTGTTAGTCATCGATGCCGGCAATACCAATATCGTCGGCGGCATATTCAAAAACGGCCGCCTCGTAGAAACGCTTCGTATCCGCACCGTTCCGGGAAAGACCGAGGACGAGTACGGAGTCGTCGTCAAGGCCATCCTCGAGGACAGGGGCATCGCCGTCTCGGAGGTCAACCGTGTCATATTGAGCTCCGTGGTACCCATGCTCACGACGGCGATGGAGAAGATGGCCAGGCACCTGTTCGGCGTCGAACCGGTGGTACTCGGGCCCGCGGTCTACGGCAAGTTGCCCATAACCGTAGTCGCCGCGCACGAAATCGGCTCGGACCTGGTCGCCGACGCCGTCGCCGCATGGACTCGCTTCGGGGGCGCCTGCCTTGTCGTAGATTTCGGTACGGCGCTTACATTCACGGCCGTGGACTCCAGGGGTGCGATAATCGGCGTTTCCATAGCTCCCGGTCTTGGAACGGCGGCGGGGTCCCTGTCGAGCGCAACGGCACAGCTCCCGGCGGTACCGCTCGAGGCGCCGGCATCGGCGATGGGCCGCAACACGGTGGAGGCCATCCAGGCAGGCGTCGTGCTGGGCTATACCGGCCTCGTCGAGTACCTGGTCGGCAGGATACGCACTGAACTGGGCGGAGCCAAGGTCATCGCGACCGGCGGGCTATGCAGAGTGCTGTCAGGTTTGACCGACGTCTTCGACGCCATCGACCCCGACTTGACGATTTGCGGCCTGGCGGAAATGGAGCACTACCTGTACTAGTACCGGTGGACCGTCTGGAAAAGGCCGACTAGCGGGCTTCAAATCCTCAGCAGCTCCGATAGCTCGTCTCCCGATACCAGGTCTACGTTGGACGCATTCTCTCCGGTCGCTTCCTGCAGAAGGTCCCGCAGCTCGGTCGCCGCGGCCCGGTGAGCCGATGCCATCCGCTCCATCTCGTCAGCGGAGCTAGCGATGCACTGAGCCAGGGGCGAGCCTGGCCTCAGGATGTCGGACAGCGCCTCGGACAAAACCCTCGTCGTCCTCGACAGCAGCCTGACGTACTCCTGGCGCTCGACGAGGTGGTCGTTCTGCAGGATCAGGTCCTTGACGCGCCTGAGCGTCGAATCCGCCAGCCTCGTCGCGGCGAGCACCATGTCGCCTATGACCTCGGGGTCAGGTTCCAGCTTCGAGGCATCGCATATCACGCGGACAAGCCCGTCTATGATGAAAATGTCGTCTTCGTAATGGATAACGTGGGGCATGCGACCATCATAGCTCGCGGAACGTTCGCGGTAAAGCTCCCGACCGGGACTACCGTGATCGCTTGATACCGAAGTCCTTTTCAGGGTAGTATCGATCGATTTGTACGCTTTTCGGCAAGCATGCTCCATGGGCGTGCCGCCGGCCGGCTTATGACTCCTTATCCGTCCGTTATGGACGGATCACCAGACCACAGGGAGGATCGATGCGACCCTACGAACTAACCGTTATCTTTCCGACGGAAGAAGAACTCTACCGTCCGGCGAAAGAATCAGTCTCGGCCACGCTCAAGGAGCTCGGCGGGGAAATCGTCAAGGAAGACGAGCTTGGCGAACGCCAGCTTGCCTATGAAATCAAGGACAGGATGCGGGGACGCTACGTCCTGTACGTCTACAAGCTTCCGCCCGAAAAGGTAATTGCCGCGGAAAAGGTGTTCAAGCTCGAGACGAACATCCTCAAATACCTTTTCATCCGGGCCGAAGACTGACGGGAGGGACTGCATGGCCGATCTCAGCGTAGCTGTCCTGGTCGGAAGGCTGACCCGCGACGCGGAACTCAAATATACCAATTCCGGACAGGCCGTGTGCCACTTCTCGGTTGCGACAAGCTCCAGGAAGAAGAAGGGCGACCAGTGGATCGACGAGGCCAGTTTCTGGGACGTCGACCTGTGGGGCAAGCAGGGTGAATCGATAAACCAGTACCTCGTAAAGGGAAAACTGGTCGCAGTCGAAGGCGCCATGCGCCAGGACCGCTGGGAACAGGACGGCCAGTCCCGCATGAAGGTTATCATCAGCGCGAACAGCGTGCAGCTCCTCGGCTCCAACGCCGCGGGAGGGCAGCAAGGCAACTCTTCGCAGGGCAGCCAACGGGAAAGCCAGGGCCATGACGCCAGCCGGCCACAGGGCCAGGCCCCGCAAGCACCCGCGCCGGATGATTTCTCTGACGACATACCGTTCTGATTCAGGACGGGAAACAATCTAAGGAGACTATCTATGTCCGATATGAACAGCAGAGACGATCGCGGATCCCGCGGCGACGAGCCGAGGCGGGAAGGCGACGAACGTGGTGGCCGCGGTGGCCGCAAGGGTTTCTTCCGCAAGAAGGTGTGCAAGTTCTGCGTGCAGAAGCTCAGGATCGACTACAAGGAACCTGAGACGATCAGGCGCTATGTCACCGAGCGGGGGAAGATCCTGCCGCGCCGCATTACAGGAACGTGCGCAAAACACCAGCGCAGGCTCGCGGTCGCCATCAAGAGGGCAAGGGCCCTGGCGTATATCCCCTACGTAACGAAGTAACGAACTTGATCGACAAGGCCCGACTCAGGCAAAATGCTCTCCCCCTCATCATGGGCGCGCTGTCCGCCATACTCTATTGTACGGCGGCCTTCATGCCTTTCTTCCTGGTGCCCGTGCAGGTATCGGGAGGCAGGAAGGGATTCAGGGCCATGCTTGCCAGCGCCGGGCTTTCTGCGCTCATAATTTCAGCATGGCAGGTTGCCATGCTGGCTTCGGGCAGTGCCTTGAGCGCCGGAACGCTGGCAATAGGCGTTTCCGCTCCCGCGGCAATGCTGTTCTCGCTCGCGTTCATCGCGTGGCCCCGGCTTTCGCGGATGGACTTTGCCTCGCGATCGCTCGTCGGGGCGGTGGTGGCTTCTGTGCTCTGCCTGCCTTCGTTTGTCGCGGCGGCCGGGGATGCCCTGGTCCACGACATGTTCGTTGCGGCCTTTGAAAAAGCCGCCTCGACCATGGGTATCGAAGCCCTGGATCCCGCGATGCTCTGGACCATCGTCAAGAGCGGCGTCCTGTCGAGCTTCGGGGCCATACTTTTCACGTTCTTGTTCGCGAGCGCCCTGATAGGCACGCGTTTCGGCGGCAACGGCCAGCCTCCCGCCGAGCCTATCGCAGATCCTGCGTCGTTGCCTCCCCGGCTTTCCGGCTACCGTGTGCCCGGCCCCCTCGTGTGGGCCTTGCTCGCCGCCTGGGCCGGGCTGCTCGCCAACCGCTTCTTCCCGTCTCTCGTCCTTTCGGCGGTCGCGTTGAACGCGGCCTTAGCTTTATCCATCTGCTACGCTGTCCAGGGTCTTGCCGTTGCCGGAGCGCTTGCCGATCGCGCCGGACTGGCCCCTGCCTTGCGATTCATCGGACCGATCGTGCTCATCCTGCTCATAGCGAGCGGGATAGCCGGCTTAGTCGCCATCGGACTGCTGGCATTGCTCGGTACCCTTGAGACCTGGATTCCGTTCCGTGCAGTAACCAAAGGAGAT
>PGXR01000280.1 GCA_002839245.1 Spirochaetae bacterium HGW-Spirochaetae-7
TGTTGGAGACTTCGACGACGCACTGGACGCCGTTCCTGACGAGTGCGTGGGCGTCCTCGCCAGAAAGCTCGTTCTGGATGGCGCAGGGCATCGCTATGTCGACCTTCTGCTCCCACGGGCGCTTGCCCGCGAAGAACTTGGCGTTCGGGTACTTCTTGACGTACGTCTCGACGCTGTTGCGGTTGATGATGAGCATCTCTTCCATGTACTTGTGCTTTTCGGCCGTGCTGATGCCATCGGGATCGTAGATGTATCCGTCAGGACCGGAAATCGTCACGACCTTCGCGCCCAGCTCGGTGGCCTTGATGCATGCGCCCCAGGCGACGTTGCCGAAGCCCGAAACGGAAATCGTCTTGCCCTTGAGGGTTTCATTCTTGAGCTTGAACATCTCCTGGGCGAAGTAGACAGCGCCGAAGCCGGTCGCCTCGGGGCGGACGAGCGATCCGCCGAATGAAAGGCCCTTGCCTGTCAGGACGCCGGTAAACTCGTCGCGGAGGCGCTTGTACTGGCCAAACATGAAGCCAACCTCGCGGCCGCCCACGCCTATGTCTCCGGCGGGGACGTCGGTGTCGGCGCCGATGTATTTCTGCAATTCGGTCATGAAGCTCTGGCAGAAGCGCATGATCTCGTTGTCGCTCTTGCCGTTGGAGTCGAAGTCGGCTCCGCCCTTGCCGCCGCCCATGGGAAGGCCGGTAAGGCTGTTCTTGAAGGTCTGCTCGAAACCGAGGAACTTGAGCGTGGAAAGCGTCACCTTAGGATGGAAACGTATGCCGCCCTTGTAGGGACCGATGGCGCTGTTGAACTGGACACGGTAGCCGCGATTGATGACGAACTCGCCCTTGTCGTTCATCCAGGGCACCTTGAACATGATGGTGCGCTCTGGCTCTACGATGCGCTCCAGGATCTTCTGCGCCTTGTACTTGGGGTCTTTCTCGATGAGCGGCGCGATGGAATCGAGGACTTCCTCGGCAGCTTGCAGGAACTCGGTTTCCCAGGGAGCCCTGGACTTGAGTCCATCTAGGACCTCGCGGATATAAGCGTTCATGTGCCCTCCTTTAAAGAGCTGGACCAAAATATTGATCGATATGGATGTCCCATACGCAGGGCATTCTACACAAAAAATCTCGACATGGCAAGTCTTTTTCGATAATTGAATGAAGTGTTTCATATATCAAAATACGAGAATTTGCATGACTTGAATTCAGGAATCGGAGGAAAGCAGTCAGCGAAGGAATTGATGCTGGCAATCAGTAGAGGCTGCGGACTCGGTCGAAAAGGGTACTCCAGACGTAGGTCGCCGGCAACACCTCGAGCACGGGAGCGTTGGCGGCCGGCTTGGCCTGGCCGGCGGGTTTGGCCTGAATGGAAGGCGCGGCTGCCGGCTTCGGAGGCTCTCGGACGACGGTGTCCCGCGGATTGACCCTGTCGAAAAACCCTACCCGTTCCAGCTTGCCCTCGGACACCTCGTCATCGACCCGGCCGACGACCAGCCTTGCTACGACATCCGCTTCGTTCCAGACAAGCCCCGAGCCATCCGCCGCTATCGAGACGGCGCCGTTCTTGACGACGAGGAAGGCGTCGCCGGCGGCTACTCCGTCGACGCGGCCCAGATCGAGGAGGGCAAGATCCGCCTTGCGCGCGACCAGCGTGCCGCGAAGCTGAAGCGAGGCGCGGATGCGGTCGACGACGTGCGCCACCGCCAGCGCTACCCTGTCATTTCCGGATCGCGGCGCTTCTATCCTGGCCGCGAGGGCTCCCGTCCTGGCCGCCCTGAGTTCGGCCGATACGATGACGTCCCGTTCGCTCTCGGCCACCCCGACGAGGACGAACCAGTCGGCGCCGGACTCGCGGGCCAGCCTGAAGGAATCCGCGAAGGCCGGCACGCGCGGGGAACCGCGGTCGGGAGCCAGGCCGGGCTCGAATGCCAGCGAGTCTCGAAGGTAGCGGGAGACAACCATGTCGCTGCCCGCGTGGTACGGCGTGCCTCCAGGGCCAACGGAGAAGACGGCGATGCGGTACGGCGATGACGCGAGCGTGGCGCCGTCGACCTTCCAGTCGCGGCTCACCGACCCCTCGAGCAGGCTGTCGTAGATTTCCATGGCGTCGGAAAGTGCCTTGTCTCCCTTGCCGAGATCCGCTATGAAACGGAGTTCCGACAGGTACGATGTCGGGAGCCTGGAGCTGCGCAGAAGCTCCGCGTAACGCCTGCGCCCCTGGTTTGCGTACGGGTCAACCGCGAGTCCGCGCCGGTACTCGGTCATCGCCTTTTGGTAGAGCAGGCGGTTCTCGAAATCAGCTGCCCGCTGGAATCGCCACGCAGCGAGCGCGGCGCGCGCCGGATCCTCGAAGCCCGAGCCGTCCATCGCCAGGTTTTCTAGGGCGATGCGGGCAAGTTCGTCGTCGGGCCTCAGCGAGACGAGGGTCGAAAGCGCGTACTCTGCCTCCGCAAGCTTGCCTGCGGCAGATTCAACGAGCCCGAGGAGGAACCACGCCTGGGGATCCGCCCTGTCGTACCGTATCGAGCCATCGAGAACCGACCGTGCCTCGTCGAGGGCCTGCTG
>PGXR01000281.1 GCA_002839245.1 Spirochaetae bacterium HGW-Spirochaetae-7
CAGGTCCGCGAGGCCTCCGGAAAGCCCGGCCATGTCCTTCGCGGGAAGGCTGTCCTCGACGACGATGTTGAGGTCTATGTCGGTGGCGTGCTGGGCGCCCAGGTCGTTGTAGGTGGAGAACAGCCTGCCGAGGCCGAACACGAAGAGCCTGTCAACGATCCGTTGTTCCAGACCGCCAAGGAAGATACGCCGTATCCAGTTCTCCACGGCGAACCTGTTCAGGTCCTTTCGGGGGTACAGATAGTCGTCCTCCACTGAGGCTGGATCGAGACGATGGAAGGCGACGTCCCTGATGGTACGGTTGCGCCTGACGTAGGTTTTTTCGATTATCGACGACAACTCTTCCAGGCTCGCCCCGCCGGAGCTGCGGGCATCGAGTTCGTTTTCAAGTTCATGGTACGACGTGTCGCGATAATCCTGAGTGGCTATGGGATGTGATGACATGGATGCGGAACCCTCGAAGCCAGGATGAAGCGCTGCGGTCGATGCAGGACAGCTGAAGTGCACATTTTGCCGCTTTTTGTCACATTGGTCAAGAAGTACTTGACGTTTACCCGAGATTGCTGTTACGGTCTGCAGTAACAAGCTCGATGGAGGATGTACCATGAAATCGGTACCTGTCATGACTTCGCCGCAATACCAGTGTTGTAGCCCGATCGTCTCATTCCCGACTGCTACCGTTTCTCCCCGCCTCCGTCTACGCCTTCGTCGCCGCTGATCAACCAACTTCCCCCGCATCCATGATTTTCTGATCGGACCCTGACGGGCCCCGATTCGTCATATTTCCGCAAGGAGATCAAGATGAAGAAAAAGACTATGGCCAGTTCTTCAAACCCGTACTCGCTTCAGTTCAAGGCTCATGGTATCATGCGGTCTGGACACGCTTCTGGAACGGCATCAGCCGGTTCGGAGACTGATCAGACCTCAAGAACCGGGGAGTCTACATATGCGCACGATCAGGGAGGCTCCTGCCTCTCCTCGACAAGAACCAAGGCGGTCTACTGAGATGCCCGGCGTACTCAAGCTATGGGAAACCTCGCCGTCGGGCCTCGATCCCCGCGTCGACGCCTTCCTCTCGTCCCTGACAGTGGACTCGCGGCTGCTCGAAGTCGATCTCAGGGGATCCGCCGCCCATGCGGCGATGCTCGGTGTCAGCGGTATCATTCCTGAATCCAACGCCAAGGCGCTGACCGATGCGCTTGCCGCGATGCTGGCCGAGGCACGCTCCGGTGCGCTCAAGCCCGACGCCAGCGCGGAGGACGTGCACTCGTTCATAGAACAGGAACTGACGCGCCGGCTCGGCGATACCGGGAAAATGGTACATGCGGGCCGCAGCCGCAACGACCAGGTAGCGCTCGACATGAGGCTCTACCTGCGCTCCTCCTTCGGCGAGGCGGTCGACGGTATACGCGACGTACTTGGCGCGCTCTGCGACCTGGCGTCTGCCAATGTCGAGACCTGGATGCCATCGTACACCCATATGAGGCGCGCCCAGCCGTCGACACTGGCTTTCCACCTGCTTGCGTGGTGCGCGGCCCTGGAGCGCGACATGGGACGATTCGCCGACGCCGCGGCCAGGGCCGACGAGTGCCCGCTGGGTTCGGCGGCCGTCGCCGGCTCGGGCCTGCCGCTCGACCGCGAGGCCGTGGCCAAGGCTCTCGGCTTCGCCCGGCCTTCGAGGAATGCCATGGACGCCACGGCCGACCGCGACGCGTGCGTCGAATACGCCGCCGCCGCCTCGACCCTGCTCATGCACCTTTCGCGGTACTGTGAAGAAATAATCCTGTGGTCAAGCGCCGAGTTCGGCTTCATGGACATAAAGGACTCGTGCTCTACCGGTTCGAGCATCATGCCGCAGAAGCGCAACCCTGACGTCGCCGAGCTGATACGCGGCAAGACGGGACGCGTCTTCGGTTCGCTCGTATCGCTCCTGACCATGCAGAAGGGATTGCCGCTCGGCTACGACCGCGACCTGCAGGAAGACAAGGTCGCCGTTTTCGACCTGAGGGACACGCTCGCTGGCGTCCTGCCCGCCTTTGCCGCGCTAGTGGAAGCCCTTGTGCCGAAGCCTGCCGCGATGGCGGCCGCCCTCGAGTCCGGGCACCCCGAAGCGACCGACCTGGCGGAGCTTCTCGTCGTCAAGGGCGTGCCGTTCAGGGACGGCTACGCGGCGACCAAGTCGGCGGTTGCGGTGGCGACGGCCGCCGGAGTCAGGCTCGCGTCCCTCGGTGACGCGGACCTGGCCAGGGCTTCCGACGCCTTTGCGAAGGCGGGCATCAAAGCTGCCGACCTGGCTGCCTACCTCGTGCCTGCCGGCTGCGTAGCGCGGCGGAACCTGATCGGAGGCCCGGCGCCGCAGCGCGTAAGGGAGGAACTGACAAGACTGTACTCGCTGGTCGAGGTGTCAGGCCTGAAGCGATGATCGGTCAGGAGGAATTCGGGAAGCTATCGTACGCTGGCTTTTGGGATTATAATCATCCCGATCACTGAAATGAACGAACGGGATGGTCCATGCGCCTCATTCGACCTTTCGCGTACGCCGCCGGAATCCTG
>PGXR01000010.1 GCA_002839245.1 Spirochaetae bacterium HGW-Spirochaetae-7
CGGCCTCCACGCCGCCCGCCACGCGCCGGGCCGTGAAGAGGACCAGGTTATGCAATTGCTCGGGCGCGCCGGCAAGCTGTTCCCGCAATGATGGCGTAACAATCACATCGGCGCAGAGCCGGTAGTACAGGTCCTCGCGGAAGCGGCGCGCGCCCATCTCCAGGGCCATGTCCCGGTTGGTGGCGGCCACGATCTTGCCGTCGAAGCGGCGCGGGCCGCTTTCCCCGACCCGCTGGAAGGTGCGGTTCTGCAATACGCGCAGGAGCTTCACCTGCAGTGAGGTCTCGAGTTCGCCCAACTCGTCAAGGAATACCGTGCCATGGGGCGGACAGGTTTCGAAGAGTCCCGCGCGATCCTCGATGGCCCCCGTGAAAGCGCCTTTCACGTGACCGAACAACTCCGACTCGATCAGGGTGGGCGCGATGGCCGTCAGGTCGAGGTTCGCCTCGTAGAAGCTCTTGATTGTCCCGATGTCTTCCCAGTATCCGTCGAAGATATAGGCGTTGATTTCCTGCTCCCCGAGTATCATCGGGATGATTTCCTTGCCGAAGTCGTTGGCGTCGTTGTCGAGGCTTTGTTCCATCAGGGCGGCATCGAAGATGTAAATCCCCATGGAAGCCAGGTAATCCTTGGACCCGCGGCGTTCCTTGCGAAGTTCCGCGGGAATCTTGTAATCGGAGATGTCCTTGACGGGACCCGGTTTCTCCTGGAATTCGACGATTTTGCTGTTGCTGTCTATCTTCACGATGCCAAACGAGCTGGCATCCTCCCTGTTTACCGTGGTGCAGGCTATGGTCAGGCTCTTTCCCGACTCCAGGTGCTTCTGGAACATGTCTGCGAGGTCCATCCGGTAGAGTTGGTCGCCGGAGACTATCACGTAATGGGTGGGGTTCTGCGGCCTGAAATGGACGAGGTTCTTCCTCACGGCGTCAGCCGTGCCCTCGTACCAGCCGGAATGTGTCAGTGTCTGCTCCGCCGCGAGAACCTCTGCGAAACCGTCTGAAAAGTTGTCGAAAACATAGGTCTTGGCAATATGGAGGTGCAGGGAAGCCGAATTGAACTGGGTCAGTATGTATATCTGCTTGAAACCGGAGTTGATGCAGTTCGAAATGGGGATATCGACTATCCTGTATCTACCACCGAACGGTACGGCGGGTTTGGCCCTGTCTTTCGTCAGCGGGAATAGCCTCGAACCCTTGCCTCCGCCGAGGACGATCGAGAGAACCCTGTTCATGTTTGCCTCCTGAAGCTGCTTTTAAGCATTATACCACGACTCACGGTCTGGCAATGGCAGATTCCGTGATTTACCAACGCCCGCTTTTATCATATCATGATGTGGCCATGATCAATGAAGACAGCAAAGACGCGGTAGAAGAATTCCTGTCGGATCCGGAGATAGCTCCGTTCGTCACGCGTGTAGAGCGATTGCCGGCAGTCGAGGCAATCTGGACCGATTTTCCTCCGGGGCTTGACCCGCGGCTCAGGCAGGCGCTCGCCAGCCGAGGCGTTGATCGCCTCTACAGCCACCAGCGGGCGTGCTGGGACCTTGCCGCCGCGGGAAACGACTACGTCGTCGTCACCCCGACCGCCAGCGGCAAGACGCTATGCTACAACCTTCCCGTAGCCCAGGCTCTGCTCGACGACCCTGACGCCAGGGCTCTGTACCTCTTTCCGACCAAGGCGTTGTCGCAGGATCAGCAGGCGGAGATGAACGCGCTCATCGAAGCGGGAAACTTGCCGATCAAGGCAGCCACTTTCGACGGGGATACTCCCCAGTCGACGAGAAAGGCCGCGCGCGACTCGGGGCGGATAATCATAAGCAACCCGGACATGCTACACTCGGGCGTCCTGCCCAACCACGCCAAGTGGATAAAGTTTTTCGCCGGCCTGCGCTACGTCGTCATAGACGAGATGCACGCGTACCGCGGCGTATTCGGCAGCCATGTCGCCAATGTCATCCGACGGCTCATCAGGATATGCGCGCACTACGGCGCCGCGCCCCGCTTCATCCTCTGCTCCGCGACGATAGGAAACCCGGGCGAACTGGCCGAGGCGCTTGTCGGGCGGCCGGTGACGGCGGTAACCCAAAACGGCGCACCGCGTGCCGAAAAGGCGGTCGTGTTCTATAATCCGCCCCTGGTCGATGCCGTGCAGGGCATCCGCAAGAGTTCGGCGAACGAATCCATGGAGATTGCGGCCAAGCTCCTCGCCTCGGGAACGAGGACGATACTGTTCGCCCGTTCGAGGCTCAAAGTCGAGATCCTCGCTTCGTACCTCAACCAGCGCTTCGAGAACATCTATACCGACAACCGGCACATCAGGGTCGAACCGTACCGCTCCGGGCTGCTGCCAGGCGAGCGGAGGCTCATCGAGCGCGGCCTGCGGGAAGGCAGCATCCACGGCGTCGTTTCCACGAACGCGCTCGAACTCGGCATCGACATCGGCGGCCTGGACGCGGCGGTGATAGCCGGCTGGCCGGGAAGCCTTTCGTCCTTCTGGCAGCAGGCGGGCAGGGCTGGCCGCCGCCGCGGCGCTTCGATGGCCGTATACGTCGCCTCGAGCGCGCCGGTCGACCAGTACCTGATAGCCCATCCGGAACGATTTTTAGGCTCCGGAGCGGAGAACGCCAGGATCGACGCTGACAATCCCTACGTCTACGCCGACCATGTCAAATGCGCCGCCTTCGAGTTGCCGTTCAGGGAAGGAGAACCGTTCGGCCCCGACGTCGGAGAGGTGCTGGCATTCCTCGAGGAGACGGGTACAGTCCGCAACACCGGTGGCAGGTGGTTCTGGTCCGACTCGGGCTATCCCGCGGAAAAGATATCGTTGCGGTCGGCGACGGCCGACAACGTAGTCATCATCGACACGACGAAGGGCCGCAACGAGGTCATCGGCGAAATGGACAGGCCGAGCGCCAAGGAACTCGTTTTCGACGACGCGATCTACATCCACCGCGGCAGGCAGTATATCGTCCTGAAACTCGATATAGAGAACCGCCAGTGCCTCGTCGAAGAGCGTGAGACCAATTACTATACCGACGCAGTCGTCAAGACCGACATCAAGGTCCTGTCAGAAGACGAGCGCGGAGGTTCGGAGTCGTTGCCATTCGTCGTAGGTGACCTCCTTGTACGGTCAAGCGCGGAGAAATTCAAAAAATTGCGTTTCCATACCAACGAGAACATCGGTTACGGAGAGATATACCTCCCGCCGGAGGAAATGCAGACCAGGGCCGTCGCCGTGCTGTTCCCCGCGACGGGTCGTCCCGGCGCCATCCTGGCTGCCATGGGCGAACTTGAACGAGCGGCCGTGCTTTCCGCGTTCTGCGGCACCGTCAGGTCGCTGGCTCCAGTCAACCTCCTCTGCGACCGCTCCGACCTAGGCGCCACGTGGCGGGCGCGGGACGACCATTACGGCATCCCGGCTGTCTACCTGTGGGACCGGTATCCGGGCGGTACCGGTTTGACGGAAGCGCTGGCGCTTTCCCTCCCCGGGGTCCTGAAAAACGCCCTCGAGCGCGTGGCTAGCTGCGATTGCGAAGATGGCTGCCCATCATGCGTCGGCGTGGCCGACCAGGCTTTCGCGGCGGTACGGAAGCGGAAGGCAGGCGCAAAACGCGTGCTGGAAGCAGCCTTGATGGCGGTCGGGCGGGATGGGGCCCTGGAAGGCTAGGGGATGGCCGGAAACCTGCGCTCGAGGCTTGCCCGTATGCGTGACAGGGCGGCACCATCTGCTCCGCGGACTGAGCACCAGGCGCCTGAGGCCTTTCCTGATGGCTGGACTACGATAGGAGATGGCATAAGGTACAGGGAGACGACCCGTTCCGGGCCGGTTGCACCCGCGCGGTCGCCGGTCGAGCTTGGGGCGTTTTCCCGCCGGCTCGACAAGCTTGCGTGCTCCGCGGGCGGATTGGCGTTTTTCGACCTGGAAACCACTGGCCTGTCAGGCGGTTCCGGAACGGTGGCCTTTCTCGCTGCCTTCGGCAGTTTGCGCGATGACGGTGCCTTGTCGGTAAGGCAGTACTTCATGGAGGACTATCCCGCGGAGCCGGCCTTCATCGAGACGCTGTCGGCGGAATTCTCCCGCGCCGAGGCGCTGGTCAGCTATAACGGCTCGTCATTCGACATGCCCCTGTACGCCGTCCGCCGCGCCATGAACGGTTTCGGGCCGCCTGATCCCAAGCCCCACGCCGACGTGCTCCATGCCGCCAGGCGGCTGTGGCGGACGACGATCGGCAACTGCTCGCTGTCGAGCATCGAGGATTCGGTGCTCGGCGTCAGGCGCGCAGGCGACATCCCCGGGTCGGAAGTGCCCGAGGCATGGTTCGACTGGGTCAAGCGCGGCCGCAGCGGGCTGCTCGCGCGGGTTTTTGAGCACAACGAGCTCGACGTCCGATCGCTCGCCGCCCTTTTTTTCCTGATCGCCGAAGCGGCCCGCGGCATAGGCTGGCCGGCCGCCTGCGACGCGGTGGGCCTCGCCGGGCTTCAGTCCAGGGTCGACGAGGCTCTCGCCGAACGTACTCTGAGGCAAGCGATCGCGGCAGAAGGGCAGGATGCGCGCAACCGTCGAGCCGCGAGGCCGCTGATGCGGCTCCTTGGGCGGAACGGCAGGCCCGCAGAGCGCGACGAACTCGTCGGGTTCCTGCCTGACGACGCAGCAGGGTTGTTTGCCAAGTCGGTGCACGCCGAACGGCGGGCCGGCGATGTCGCCGAAGCGCTGCTGCTCGCAATCGAGTCCGCGAAGGCGGCCCGTGAAGGCGGAACCCTGGCCATGCGTGCGTTGAAACGGGTAAGCAGGCTGGAGCGCAAGCTCGCCGGTCTTGTTCCGGACAGGCATTCCTCCGGCTAGGGCTCTACCGCTCCAAGGGTGTCTCCAAGCTGCCCGCAGGCTCCGGCGACGCCCCTGCCGCGGCGCACACGCCGTACGGCGTTGATTCCGAGCCGTTCCAGCTCCGCTTCGAAGGCGGCGGCCTCACCCCTGACTGGTTCCCGGTAGGGCAGGCCAGGCACCGGGTTCCACGGAATCACGTTGACCTGTACATTGAGAGGACGTATCCAGTCAGCCATGGCCTTGGCGCTCTTGAGGCTCGAATTTTCTCCCCCCATGATGGCTGCCTCGAGGGTGATCCTGTCTCCGGTTCTGGCTTGGTAATGGAGCAGGGCTTCCTTGAGGGACACCAGGTTCCACGAGCGGTTGACTGGCATCAGTGCTGACCGCAGATCGTCTGTGGCGGCTGTCAGCGAAACGGCCAGCCTGACATGGGGGCCGTTGTCTGCCAGTTCAATGATGCCGGGCACTATGCCGCAGGTCGATATCGTTATCTTTCGGCGTGAAATGGCCAGACCATCCGGATGCGTGAATATCGCGATGGACCTACGGACCGACTCGAGGTTGAGCAGGGGTTCCCCCATGCCCATGAACACTATGTTTGAGGGCTTTCCGCGTATGGCTGCAAGATGGAAATACTGCTCGACTATCTCGTCGGGCCCGAGGTTGCGGAGAAGGCCAAGGGTGCCGGTCTTGCAGAAGGTGCATCCCATGGCGCAGCCGACCTGGGTCGACAGGCATGCGGTCATCCTGCCTTCCGCATCGGAGAGCAGCACTGCCTCGATGGCCGCTCCCTCGCGGAGAGCCAACTTGAGCTTGACCGAGCCGTCTTCGCTGGCCAGGGTCCCGGCGACGACTGTCGAGAAGAGCGCTTCGTCGGACAGGCGCGCGCGTTCTCCGGCGGGAAGGTCGCTCATGTCGGAAAATGATCGTGCTCCCCTGGATATCCACTTGAAGGCCTGGCGGCCTCGGAATGCCGGTTGCAGCAGGAACGCCTTGGACAACTCCGCGGGCAGGAGGCCGGTGGCCGCGACATCCCGGCCAGGCTTGTCTATCGTCACTTGTTCTGGATCTGGGCCATGAGTTCCTGGATATGCGGGTTCCGGATGCCGAAACGCATGAATTCCTGGAGTGTCTCTTCAGCTTTGCGTTTTTCGCCCGTCGCCAGGTAGCACTGTGCCAGTTCAAGGTGGAGCCGGTAGTTTTTCGCGTCGTTCTGGACGAGTCGGCAGAGGGATTCTTTGGCTGCCTCCACCTTCCCCTGCAGCCTTGAAATAGTCGCGAGTCCGAGCACCGCGTATACGTCGAACTCGATGTTCAGGGCCCTCTCGTAATAATCCACGGCTTCCTCGAACCTGTCCATGCTGCGGTAGGCATCGCCGGCGCGGGTAAGTATCACCTTGTTGCGGGGATCCTTGTTCAGGATGCGGTTCCAGTAATCCAGTGAGCGCTGGGGTTCTCCCGTGCCGCGGTAGCAGTCGGCCAGACCGAACAGCGCGTAGAAATTATCCTGTTCCTTGGCTAGCGCCTTCTCGAAGTACGGCACGCCCTGCTCGAACTGCTTGAGCTTTCTGTGGCAGTTGCCTATGGAGGTAAGCACCCTTATGTCGACGAGGTCTCCCTGGGCGTCCACCATGCGCTGCCAGTAATGGAGGGCGTCGCGGTATTCCTTGAAGTCGTAGTGCAAGTGCCCGAGGCCTATGAGGGCATACGGATTGTCGAATTCCATCTCCAGCACGCGAAGGTAGATGGCCTTGGATTTCCTGAAATCGCGAACCTTTCGGTAGGCATCGGCTATGCGGGTCAGAACCGTGATGTTCTTGTTGTCATGGAGCAAGTACTGTTCCCATATTTCTATGGCCTTTTGGTACTGGTTGAGAGCCTTGTAGCAATCAGCCAGCCCGAAAAGCGCGTAGTTGTTGCCCGGGTGGTAGACAAGGCATTTCTTGTAATAATCGACGGCATCACGGTGAGCCGTGCGCTTTCGGGCCGCGTCGCCAAGCCCGACCAGCGCGTAGTTGTTTTCCGGATCCTTTTCAAGTATTGCCTTGAAGTTGCGCTCGGCATCGCCGACGCGATTTTCCTTGAGATACTGATAACCCTTTTTTGAAAGTTCTGCGATCTCCAGGAGCTCGGAATTTTGCTGGGGAGCCATCTCTGCGTCGAACTCCTGCCCATCGGTGTGGTTGCTTGAGTCGCTCATTCTTTTTCCTTTTCATCGAGCATTTTTCGTATTGCCAGTGCCGCGCGTTCGAGCAGCTCCTCGCTTCTTGTCTGATCATGGGACAACTTGAACATTTTCAGGGCGTCGACCGGGCGGCCGTCCTTCAGGTACGATTCGCCGACGCGCATGAGCCCGTCGGAATAGCCCGTGGTCTGGAATATTCGCCTGGCAGTTTCCAGGTCGCCCTTGTTGAAAATCGCATTGCCGCGGCGGTTGAGCTGCGCTTTCTGCGCGGAGGATAATTCTCCGTTAGGTTCGTCGACGGTCTTGATAAGGCCGCCATCAGGGAAATTCTCGAAAATGTCCTGATCCATCCCGGCTCCGTCCCAGGCGCTTCGTATCGCCCATACCCCACGGTTCTGTATAGAATATAGAAGACTTCTGTAAATTAATCAATTCTGGCGTGCGTTACAGGTTGTGCGGTTTTTAAATCCAGGCGCGCTATAGTTGTAGTGAAGCGTTATGGATCTGCAACGCGGAGGCGCCCGTCCGGCGTTTCCGGGACGGGAGAGCCCGATGATGTATGATGAAATCGGACTTGAGCCGATTGTTTCGGCCACGAGCGAGGAATCCATCCAGGTTGCCAGGCCGATCGACGGCGCCCGGTTGCCTCTTCCTGACAATTCTTCCGATGAAAGCCTACTGGACGAGCGTTTGACGCGTATCATCAGGGCCCTCGATCGCTGAAAGCGCTCTCTCGTAGAATCGCACCATCGACCTGCCGTATTCCCTCTCGTCCTTGAGCGACAGATCGCCGCTGTGCTCCGGAAGCTTTTCTTCGCTCGGGTAATGGACGAGGAGCAGTCCTCCGCGTTCCACCAGACCCCGTTCGGCGATGGAGCGGACGATGTCGGCCTTATGGGCATAGGGGAAAGGCGCATCGCAGAACACTATCGAAAAGCTCCGCTCGCAACGCAATATGAACCGCTCGACCGGAACGCAATGGCAATCGATCCGTTCCGGGACCATCGAGACGTTCCGGATAAGGAGCGACAGCTTGGCCCTGTCACGTTCCACGCAAGCCACCGGAGAGGCTCCTCGGCTCGAGGCTTCGAGCGCGATGATACCTGATCCCGAGAACAGGTCCAGGAACGATCTGCCATGGAGTGGACCGAGTATCGAGAAAAGCGATTCCCGCATCCTGTCCATCGCGGGGCGGATCTCGAAAGCGCCTTGAGGCACTTCTATCCGCCGTCCCCGGAGCGTTCCGCCGGTTACGCGCAAGAAACCCATTCTCAGCTCTGCCTGTCGCGGAATTCGCGCTGGAGTTCCCTTTTGACTTCCCGTTCCTTTATCGATTCGCGCTTGTCGGAATATTTCTTGCCCCTGCACAAGCCGAGCTCGACCTTGACCCGGCCCTTCCTGAAGTGGAAATCGAGAGGCACGAGCGTGAAGCCCTTCTCGTTGACGCGACGCTCTAGCCTTTTCAGCTCCTGGGCGTGGGCCAGAAGTTTTTTCGGCCTGTCTGGGTCGTGGTTGAATATCGAGCTACAGCTATATTCGGAAATGTGGACATTCCTGAGCCACAGTTCGCCCTTTTCGAAGGCAGCGTAGCCGTCCGGGAAGGAGACCTTGCCGATGCGCAGCGACTTGACCTCGGAACCCAGGAGGCTTACGCCGCACTCCATCGTCTCCTCGATTGTATAGTCGAAACGCGCACGCCTGTTCAGCGCAATAACCTTGACGCCATCCATGGATCGCTACCGCGCCTGCACCATTGCGATGCGGAAGCCAAGGTACGCCGTGCACGCTGTTTCCGGCATCGGGCCGCGCGATGCCAGGTTGACGAGGTCTGACCTGTTGGCCCAGGAGCCGCCCCTGACGACCGCTTCGGTCGATACGAAGCTATTCCTGCCGTCGATGCCGGCCGCGGGATGGGTGGCGAAGGAATCGGAACACCATTCCCACAGGTTCCCAAGCATCCCCCGCAGTCCGGAAGAGTCGTAGCGGAGGTCGGCTGGGCGGGCAGGACCCGTAGCTCCTGAATCAACGAAAACCGCGACGGTCGCCGGGGAAGTCCCGGCCGAAGCCGCCGCCAGCGCCCATTGGGCTTCGGTCGGCAGCGCGAACCGGTATCCGGCAGGCGCGGCCGATGACAGCCATGCGCAGTAGGCTATGGCGGCGGGCCTCGAGACAAAACGGAGCGCGTCTGCGTCGGCGGCCTCGGCAAAGCCGCTCAGGTAGTCGGATTCGACGAGTCCGCGAGCCCGGAGGCTGTTGGCCGAGCCTGGACCCCAGTCGGGATTGGCTGTCAAGAATGCCCTGAATTCACCGACGGTGACCTCGCCTGACGCAAGGTAGAAAGGCTGGACGGCAACGCTTGCGTCCATAGCTCCGCTTGCCTTGAGCACTGCCGTGCCGGCCGGCATCGGGACGAACTCCCTGCCCGCGAATGCGGTCCTGGAGCCCGCAGCCAGCTTGACGGCCGTCCCTACGGCTGCGCCGGCGAATACCTTCCTGTAATAAACGCTTGCCTCGAGCCTGGTTCGAACCGCTGGCGGAAGCGCGGCAACCAGGGCCGGCAACATTGCCGGGTCGACGGCGAGTTCGGCCATGGTCGAGGAGACGAGCCTGCCGAGCGACGCCGGGGTCACGGTAGCAGATCCACCGTAAAGGATAGCCGTCGCCCTAGTCGCATCGCGGACCGATTGCGCGTGCAATGCGTACGACAATGCGGCTCCGGCCAGGTGACCACCGACGGCGGCCCGCGTTGATCCCGGGTCGACAAGCGCGGAGCGGGCGGCGTCGGAGAGGGCCATCGGGATCTGGTAGGCGTCGCTCGGCGAACCCGAGAGGGCCCAGGACGCGTACGCACGCATGCCGTCTTCAAGGATGCCGATACCCGATACGGGCACCAGGGACAATGACATGGATGCCCTGTTTGGAAAGGGCCACGTGGCGATGAGCCGGCCCGTGGAACGCACGACCGTCTCGGCGGGCACGAAGCCGGGGCGCTCGACGCGGATGGAACGCTCGCCGGCCGGTAGGAAGATTTCGCAGGGTGCGTGACCGCGGTAGACGCCGTCAACGAACACAGCGGAGCCGGGCGGATCGACGTTGAACGACCACGTCGATCCCGGTCGCCTTATCCCCGGAAGTAGCAGCGTGAGGAAGAGCATGGCAAGCAAGGCGATGCCGTAAGCCGCGGCTAGATACCGCCTCGGCGCGATGCCGAAGATGGGCTTGAAACGTACCGTCGCTTCTTCTATATCTTGTTGGCTGATGGTCTTGTCGTCGTTCATCGCGGGATTATAGAAGCCGGTGGCAAGGCTTGTCAACGCGAACGAAAGATGGTAGCCTCGTGCCGATGACAGCCAAGGTAGATTTCTTGACATCGCTGGTGACCTTTACCGAGCGTGTCCTGACGCGTCGCAAGAAGCGTCGCCTCGCCCAGAAGATGAAACAACAGGCGAAACACTGGATACGCGACTGGGCGGAAGCCATCCTCTGGGCCGTCTGCATGGTTCTCCTGATCAACCAGTATCTGTTCCAGATGTACCGCATTCCCTCCGGGTCGATGTCCGGCACCCTCGAGATAGGCGACATGATATTCGTGGACAAGCTGGTCTATGGTCCCGAACTCCTTCCCGGCATGGCCAAGATGCCGGGGGCCCGGGAAGCCAGGCGCGGCGAGGTGATCGTTTTTGAGAACCCGGCTTACCTGTCCAAGGGTCCCGTCTTCACGATACTCCAGCAGTTCGTATACATGGCCACGCTGACCCTCGTCGACATCGACCTGGACGAGGCGGGCCAGCCACGCGTTCATTACCTCATCAAGCGCGCCATCGCGACAGGCGGCGATACCGTGCGGGTTGTCGATGGCGAAGTGAGTTTCCTGTTCCAGGGCACCTCGGGCTGGGTCACCGAGCGGGAGTACCAGAAGGCTTCCGGCTTCTCGTACCCGCTCAGACGCATGGTCAAGCCGGAGGACTATCCGTCCATCGGCTCGGCCGGACGTATTGCGGCCAGGATCGACATGGGCATCATCCCCGCCTCGTCGCTCCCTGCGTACAATCCCTACGACGAACTGGCGCTCAACCGCACTCGCCTTGCCGAACTGGCCGCCGCGTATCCCCAGGACGCGCGAATCGTCGCCGAAGACAGGAAGATACATTCCGGCTGGTACGTTCCGGAAGGCAGGCTTTTCCCGATGGGTGACAACCGGGACAATTCCAAGGATGCCCGCTGGTTCGGCGCCGTTTCGCTCGACAAGGTCCTGGGCCACGCGCTTTTCGTCTACTGGCCGCTGGGCAGGCTCGGTTCCATCCGGTAACCGGCATGAAACGCGTGCAGTCATTCGAGGATGCCAGGCGGAGGCGATCGACCTTCCTGCGAATACTCCGTTATCTGGTCGTACTCTTCCTCGCCTTCGAGCTGTTCTCGGCTTTCGCGTTCAAGTCCTGGACCGTGGTGTCGGGGGCAATGAGTCCGACACTCGAGCCCAAGGACCGCATCGTCGTGCTGTCGTCGGCATACGGCGTCTTTAATCCTTTCAGTGACCGGCGCTCGTCCTTCAAGGCACCGGAAAGAGGCGACATCGTGTTGATGCGCCTGCCATCGGCGGACGTACACCCGTGGCACGACCGATTCGCCGATTCGGCGCTCCGCTTTGTAACGCTGCAGATGGTGGGATTGCACGGTTCCAGGGCTTCGTCCGATACGCCGGTCGTCAAGAGGGTCGTGGCCGGTCCCGGAGACTCGGTGATGATGGACGGCTTCGTCATCTACGTACAAGCCGGCGGTTCATCGCACTTCCTTACAGAATACGAGGTCTCTGGCGGCGCTTACGATATCGAAGGCGCCACGCCGGTTGAAGGCTGGGACAAGGATATGCCCCTCTCGGGCAATTTCAAGTCTGTTACGCTTGGATCGGACGAGTTTTTCGTGGTCGGGGACAACAGGGGTTCCAGCGCGGATTCGCGCTTTTTCGGCCCGGTTTCTTCGAGCCTGATACTGGGCAAGGTCGTCTTTCGCTACTGGCCGCTTGCGCGCATGTCGGAACTGTAGGGAGGAGGAGTGCCCGCTGTCGGTGAAAGCCGGTCGCTCTACGTGCACGTGCCGTTCTGCCTGTCGCGTTGCTCGTACTGTGATTTCCACAGTTCCGTGCCAAATCCCCAGGCGCTCGAGGCGGCGAGCGAAGCATGGCTGGCAGCCATCAGGGTACATCTCGATACACTGGGTCGAAGGTTCGGGCGGACTGGATACGGGACTGTCTATCTTGGCGGCGGAAGCCCCTCGTGCCTGCCGCGGGGAACCCTTTCCAGAACGCTCAGCCTGATTGGCGCCGAAGCGCGGGCCGGTGGGTCGGATCCAGTCGAGTTCACCATGGAAGCAAATCCTGAGGACGTGGATGCCACCCTGCTGGACACGCTCGTACAGGCTGGCGTCGATAGGCTGTCCATTGGCGTCCAAAGCCTGGAGGACGATGCCAGGACTATCGCGGGACGCCGGGGTGACGCTCTTTCGACTATGCGCAACCTTGAGCGGATTGCCGGAAGCTGGGGGGGGCGATGGTCGGCGGACTTGATGTACGGATTGCCGGGCCAGAGCGTAGAGGGCCTGGCCCGCGACGTTGAAAACATTGCGGATTTCGGGCTCGGCCACCTGTCGCTGTACGAATTGACGCTCGAGGAAGGCACACCGCTGTCCAAGTCGGCCGCATCCGGTGGCGTACGCATACCCGGTGACGACGAGCGGGGCGACCAGTACGATGCGGCCCGGGAAATTCTCGCGAGGACCGGATTCAAGCGGTACGAAGTATCGAACTGGGCTATTCCCGGGCAGGAATGCATTCACAACGATGTCTACTGGAACATGGGAGACTGGCTTGCGGTAGGTCCTTCTGGAGTCGCCAACGTCGCTGCATCGTGCGGCTCTTTCCTGAGGCTTGAAAATACCGCGGACGATGCACTCTACCTTGACGACCCTGCCGCTTCATGCTCGGAGTCGATCGTCGCAGGCAAGGATGCTGCATTCGAGTGCCTGATGACGGCTCTGCGGAGAACCAAGGGTTTCGACCTGGCAATATTCAAGCAGCGTTTCGGTTTAGAGGCGGCAACCGTCTTCGGTCGCCTCGAAGAGGGCTATCCCGACCTCGTGTGCCTGGAGGGCGATTCGTGGCGGGCTACCGATCGAGGTCTCGATACCTTGAACGGGCCGCTCCTGTCGGCATTGTCGAGCGCGGAGCGTTTCTATGCCGAATCAGCGCCATCGAAAGGAGGACCGCCTCGATGAATATTCTGTCGATTCAGTCGCATGTCGCCTTCGGCCACGTCGGCAACCGATCAGCGGTTTTCCCGCTCGAGCGGCTCGGCTACGAAGTCTGGCCCGTGAATACGGTGCAGTTTTCATGCCACGCGGGCATGCCCGGCTGGACAGGCTCGGTTTTCGGCGCTGACCACGTATCCGATGTCGTGCGCGGCCTCGGCCGGCTGGGCATCATGCCATCGTGCGATGCGGTGCTGTCGGGATACATGGGCGATGTCGAGACCGGGGCCGCGATCATGGCCGCCGTCGATGCTGTGAAGAAAGCCAACCCCGAAGCTGTCTACTGCTGCGATCCGGTGATGGGAGACCTGCCCGGCGGCGTGTACGTCCAGGACGGCCTGCCTGAGTTCATAACGGCGCAGGCAGTGCCGAGGGCGGACATCGTATGTCCCAACTGCTTCGAGGCCGGGCTGCTCGGCAGATCCCCGACCAGAGGCATCGAAAGCGCCATAGATACTCCAGCCGGGGCCGCGCGGGTAGCGGACGCCATACACGAGCTTGGGCCGCGCATAGTCATGATCACGAGCTACCGGCCGGCAGGGGAGGAGAGTATAGGCTTCTTCGTCAGCGACCTGTCGGTCCGCCGCGTCGTGACCGCCCCGATGCTCCCTTTCGGGAAGCCGCCCAAGGGTTCGGGAGACCTGGCGAGCGCGCTTTTCCTGGGCTACTACCTCACGAGCAGGGATGTAGTCCTGGCGATGGAGGCGACCACGGATGCCCTGTACTCCGTACTGGAGGCTACGCTTGCGTCGGGTCACGACGAACTCGCCATCATCGCCGCCCAGGACTGTATAGCCTCGCCGGCCCGGAGGTTCCGCTCTGAGCCGGCTTGAGCCAATTCCAAAGTCGGTTACTTTGAAATTGGCTCTGCAGTTTCTCGCTTTCTTGCCAATAGCAAGAAAAGCTACGAAATCTGCGTATGGCTATTGAAGCTTTTTCAAAATGCGTCTGCATTTTGAAAAACCCTCGTTTGAACTTTACTTCTTCCTCGGAATGACCGGTACGAAGGACGATGGATTGGGGAGCGAGAATCCGCTCGGTAGTTCACGCACCGTCGCCAGAAGCCAGGTCTGGTTCCGCCCCAGGAGGCCGCCGGTACCCTTGAGGGAACCGCGCACGAGCAGCTTGTCGGTTTCTCGCTTTATGGTGCAGTCGTAGACCTTGCCGTCCTTGGGGTCGATGATCGATCCCCTCCAGTCATTGCCTTTCTGCTGTATCTCGTAGACGAAGTCGAGACCGCAGTTTGGCGGGTCACCGGCAAGGGCGTCAGCCTTCTTTTCCTTCGTGGCGATAGTATCGTCGATGATGCCGGTTTCCTTGCTGATGGTCGCCATCATGCGGCCGAAAACCTTGCCTCCGTTCACGTAGAGCAATACGTAAGCGGTAGGCTTGCCTGTCTTGTCGTCGATTATCTTCCAGAGGCCCAGGATGTCATCCGCGGCCCAGGCGGATGTCATGCCGGCCACCATCAGCACCGCCATGGCTATGGCCACGATTCCAGTTCTCTTCATGCTATCTCCTTCGGGAATACACATCACTCCTCCGGTTCAAGACGCTCCGGCGGAGCGGATGTGCGACAGTATAGGTCGGCAATTGCGGCAAGTAAAGCCAGGGATCCCGGGTAGTCTGCCCGGCTTGATACGCAAGGGTTCTACAGCCTGTATTCGCTGTGCTCGACTTCGTTCCTGGGTATCTTCCAGCCCAGGTTGTACAGCTTTTCCGCGCCTATGCTCGAAGGCGGCCCGTGACCGGGAAGGACAAGACAGTCGTCGGAAAGGCTGAGCACCTTCCGGGCCAGCTGTTCCTTCAGGAGTTTGTTTCCGTACTGGCTCATCGTCTTGCCTATCAGGCCGGCGTTCAATGTGTCGCCGGTAAACAGCAGCTTGTCAAAACGGTATACCATGGAATCGGCCGAATGCCCTGGCACCGAGAGCGCCTGGACAGCGAGCCCGCATACGGTAAAATTCTCGCCGTCGGTCACCATCCTGCACGGTATGTCGCCCAGGGTCGCGTTGCTCGAGTATACGTGGGCGTCGTAGATACGCAGCAGAGTCCTCAGGCCGTCGATATGGCGGGCGTGGCCGTGGGTGACGAGCACCGCCTTGACGGTGTAGCCCTTGTCTTCGACGAATTGCAGGAGGCCGAGCGTAAAGGCCGCAGGATCGACGATTACCGCCTCCATTGTCACGTCGTTTCCGACGAGGAAGACATTGGCGAAGCCGTGCAGCGAATAATGGAAAAAAACCGTCACAAGTCTATCCTGTCGAGGTCGTGTATGGCTTCCTGGGTGTTGGACAGGCGCCATGATACTTCGATTTCCTTCGAAGGTATGATCATGGACCGCTTCAGGTTGCAGTCGATGAAGTCCGTCCTTTCGAATTCAGCCATGATGAACCGTGAATTATACAGGTTGGAATTGTTGAAGGTGCACTCGGTCATCTTGGCGCCGTCGAAGTTGTTGTGTACGAGCTCGGAATGCTCAAACGAGTCGTTGAGGAACCGGGCTCCCGCGAACGAACAGAATTGCGCGTCGATGCCTGAAAAATCACACGAGTCGGCCGCGCAGAAGTCAAAGAAGCACATCCTGAAAGTGCAGCCCGCGAATACCATGTTCCTGAGTATCGTCTTTGAGAAGGAGCACGAAAAGAAGCGCTTGCCCGAGAGGTCTACTCCCTGGAACCTGAGTCCCGCGGCATTGACGCTCTTTATCGCTCCAGGCTTGGCGAATTTCGCGAGCAACGCAGAGGTGAAAGCGTCGGGGTCAGGATGGTGCTGGGCGCAGTACGGCGATTCGAAGAGAACGGTCTCGTCGCAACCCGGTTCGGAGCAGCGTCGCATGTCATACATCGCCTGGGCCCCCTCGTGAGCGGAAGCACCTTTTTCCGGTGCCAAGCAGAAACAGGATAACCTAAAGAGCCGCCGGGCTCAAGCCGGCCTCAAGCCGGCCTCAAGCCGGCGCTTGAAAGAAACCGGGCATCGGCGTACACTGCGGCCATGTGCTCGTTTTGCGGTTCACCATTACAGGCAGGGACCATCGGCTTCCGCGATCTGTGCGTGACGTGCGGCAGGGAGTTGCACATCTGTACGCACTGCCGCTTCTACAAGCCCGGCGTCTACCGCGATTGCGTCGAGACAGTACCGGAAACCGTAAAGGACAAGGAGCGCATGAATTTTTGCGAATACTTCAAGCCGGACCCATCGAAGGTCACGGGCGGGAAGGCGCGCGACGCGTCTGATTCCGCCAGGAACTCCTTCAACAACCTTTTCGGTACGTGATCAATTCGACAGGTCCGGCCATGCGGCATGATCAGCGCCCCGTCGCCTTTTTCGATTCTGGAGTAGGCGGATTGCCCTATCTCGCAGCGGCGCGCGCCCTCGTACCGACCGAGAGATACGTTTACCTGGCCGACCGCGCCGGTTTTCCCTATGGCACCAAGTCGCGGGAGGCAGTGACCGCGCTTGCGCTTGCGTCTATCGCAGCCCTTGTCAGGCATTCCAGGCCCAAAGCCATAGTCGTCGCGTGCAATACCGCTACCGAGCTTGCCATTGACGCGATACGCACGGCAAACCCGCTCATTCCCGTCATCGGGACAGTTCCGGCGATTAAGCCGGCAGCCGCCCTCTCGAAGCTCAGGCGCATCGGCGTCGTTGCCACCCCGGGAGCCGCCGCCGCCGGATACCTGACCGACCTCGCCTCGGAGTGGGCCTCCGGCTGCGAAGTCATCAAGCGCGGAGACGGCGCCCTCGTCGATTTCGTCGAGCGAAAGTTCATCGGTTCATCCCATGAGGAGCGCCTCGCGGCCGTGCAGCCGAGCGTCCGGGCCATGCTCGACTCGGGAGTGGACGCCATAGTCCTGGGCTGCACTCATTTCCTGCACCTGGCCGCAGAATTCGCCGAGGCTGCCGGACCGGGCGTCGCCATAGTCGATTCCAGGGAAGGCATAGCGAACCGGCTCAGGGATGTGCTTGGAGCGGGAGCGGACGACGCGGGTTCCGGGACGGGACCCAGGAACGACCAGATGTTCCTGACTGGCGTTGGTCCTTTCGGAGCGGTATACAGCGGCTTCGCCTCACTCTACGACCTGCGTCAGGGAGGTTGTCTGTCATGAGCCGCGGTACCGTGCTGTCAGGTGCCAACAACTCCTTCGTCGTCCTGACTGAAGCGGGTACGCAGGTACGCTGCGGTCTCAAGGGAAAGAAACTCAAGGGCGCCGAGGGTTTCTACAATCCCCTGGCGGCCGGCGATATCGTCGAGTGGGAAGCCGCGTCCGAGGGGACGGGAACCATAAGCACGCTCATACCGAGGAAGAGCCTCTTCTGGCGCTACAACGAGAAGGGAAAGGCGATCCAGGCCATCGCCGCCAACATGGACGTCCTCGTCTGCGTCACGAGCGCCGCCATGCCGCCGTTCAGGCCGCGTTTCATCGACCGGGTATCCCTCGAGCCGTCCTCGGAAGGCATCCCGTTCATAATTGCGCTCAACAAGACCGACCTAGGCGTCGACGACGAAACGGCTGAACGCATGGCTGATTACCGGCGCATCGGATTCGAGACTATCGAAATGAGCGCCGACTTGGGGCTTGGCGTCGAGACGCTCCGGGAACGCATCAGCGGCAGGACCAGCGCCTTCGTCGGGCAGTCTGGCGTCGGCAAGAGTTCCATCCTGAACGCCCTCGAGGCGGGGCTTGGCCTCAAGGTTGGCGAGGTATGCGAAAAATTCGAGCGGGGCCGGCATACGACTGTCGCAGGCATCCTCGTCGAACTCGTGGACGGCCGGACGAGGGTCATCGACACGCCCGGCTTCAGGAGACTGGCGGTACGGGGCATCGATCCTGTCACGCTCGGCGCCTGCTTCCCGGAGATACGCGAGGCATCGGCCCGTTGCCCGCTCGGGCCACGCTGCAAACACCTTGACGAGCCTGGCTGCGCCGTAACGTCCCTGGTCGAGTCCGGCGCGATCCACGAGGACCGCTATGAAAGCTATGCCCGGATACTGGCAGAACTGGAAGATACCCGTTCGTGGGCCAGGAAGGTCGGCCGGCCCCGGCGGGTACATGAGGACGATTTCGAAGATGCATGAACACGCGCTCAGGCTGCTTGACTTCAACAGGATACGAGACGACGTCGCAGGCTATTGCCTGAGCGAGGAAGGCGCGCGATCGATAGTCTCTTCGTTGCCGTCGGGAGATCAGGTTGAGGTTACCGACATCAAGGCCCGCTCTTCCGCGGTACGGGCGCTCTTCGGCGAGAGCCGCGGCGTGCCTGTCGGCTCGTTTGCCCCAGTGGACGAGGCGGTACGCGTCGTTTCGAAACAGGGAACGTGCCTGGCGATCGAGGAGTTGTGGGCGCTGGGCCTGTGGTCCGACGCATTCGGCAAACTCGTCCGCTGGCTGCAGGGCTCGCGGCACGAAGCCCTCTCGGCCGAACTCGCCCTGGCGCCCGACCTCTCGCCGGTGGCGTCGGCGGCCTTCAGGATAGTTGGTCCGGACGGCGAGGTCAGGGATCTCCCGGAGCTGCGCGACATACGCTCCAGGATCAGGAAGATAAACCTGGACATAGAGCGGACCACCGCGTCGTTCTTCCAGGACGAAACGACCAGGTCGATGCTGCAGAGCGACGTTCCGACGCAGCGCGATGGCCGGACCGTGCTCGCCGTCAAGGCAGGCTCCAAGGCCAGGCTCAAAGGCATAGTCCACGAAGTGTCTTCCACGGGTCAGACCGTCTACCTGGAACCCGAGGTCCTGGTCAGGAAGAACAACGACCTGGTAGAGGAAGAAGCCCGCTACAACCGCGAACTGCAGCGTATCCTCAGGGAAACGACGGCGAAGCTCCACGGCTTCTTTGGCGCCCTGGTGGCGGCGCGCGCTGCCTGCGCGTCGTTCGACAGCCTCTACGCGAGAGCCCGCTATTCGCATCTGAACGACGGCGTCTACGCCCAGGACCGCGAATCGGGAATCGATCTCATCCAGGCCAGGCATCCTATACTGGGCAGCAAGGCCGTGCCCATCGACCTCCGTATGCCGACGGGAGCCAGGACGCTCATCGTCACCGGCCCGAACACGGGCGGCAAGACGGTATCGCTGAAGACTGCCGGTCTTTTCGCGCTGATGAACCAGTTCGGGCTTGCCCTTCCGGCCGCGCCGGGCAGCGCTTTGCCGGTCTTCGACGGAGTATGGGCCGACATAGGCGACGAGCAGTCGATGGACCAGTCGCTTTCCACCTTTTCCGGGCATATGAAATCCATATCGGCCATAGTCGAAGGCGCGACCAGCCGAAGCCTCGTACTCCTCGACGAGCTGGGCTCAGGCACCGATCCCGAGGAAGGTTGCGCCATCGCGATGGCCCTGCTCGACCTCTTCATCGAACGCGGAGCTCTGACGCTCGTCACCACACACCATGGAATACTCAAGAACTTCGGCTATACGAAGGACGGCGTCCTCAACGCGTCGGTCGATTTCGACAAGGATACGCTGTCGCCTACATACCGCATCCTGATGGGCATACCAGGCGAGAGCAGGGCCCTGGACATAGCCCTCAGGAACGGCGTCGCGCCGGAGGTCGTCGACGGCGCCAGGCTCTACCTTCGCGAGGAGCGAACCGACATATCGGCACTCATACGCGGACTTTCTGACAAGCACCGCGAGCTCGACTCGCTTCGCGACGAGGAGAGGCGCAGGCTGCGCGATGCCATGGAGGAACAGCGAAAGGCCGACCTCAAGGAGCTTAAGCTGCGCCAGAAGGAATCGGAGCTTCGGACCCTCGGCGTCCACGAACTCAAGAGCCTGCTTTACGAAAGCAGGAAGACTCTCGAGAACCTGGTGCGCGAGCTTCGCGAAGGGGAGCTGACCAGGGAGAGGACCCAGGAGGTCAAGGAATTCCTGTCGACGCTCGAAGCGGGCGTCAGGGATGCCGACCGGGAAGCCCGCAGCCAGGAGCGGGACCTGAAGGCGGGTTCCCGTCCCCAGGAGCCGATAATGGAAGGCTCGGCTGTCCTCGTGCTGCCGGGCCGGAAACGAGGCCGGGTGCTACGCGCCGCAAAGGGCGGCAAGTGGCTGGTCGAGACCGACGCGCTGAGGCTGACGGTCGACGAGGCGGACCTCGAGACGACGGCCGAACCCGAGATCAAAGCGCCGAGCGTGACGGTGGAAGCCAGCGCCGGCAGGGGCAATCGTGCCGTCATCGAGCTCGACCTTCGAGGATTCAGGCTCGCCGAGGCTATCGCTGCGCTTGAACGCCAGCTCGACGCAGCGACGATGGAAGGACTCTCGGGATTCTCCATAATCCACGGAACCGGCGAGGGGGTTCTCCAGCAGGGGGTCCGCGAGACGCTGGCCAGCTACCCCGGCGTAGCGGATTTCCACTACGCCCGTCCAGAAGAAGGCGGCGCGGGAAAGACGGTCGTCAGGTTCGGCTGACGGGGGAGGCTACCTGCCCCCGATGTCTTCCCATTCAACGCCTTCCCCATCGGGAATGTCCCTTGCCGCGGCCCTCCCCATAGTCATGGCAAGGTAACGGGGGTGGAGGCCGGGCCTGAGGACCTTCTCCGTCCTCAGGATGGCAAGGTTGTCCGTGCCGAACCTGTCGCCGCTGGCTATGTGCCTGCTTGCGTGGATCGACCTGTTGGTACGGCGGTAATTTGCCCGCTCGCTCGGGGCCAGCCGCTTGACGCCGTCGCCCAGCGTGGATTCCACCCTGCTTGCGCCATAATCGGCTACCAGCGTCTCTATCGTGGATTTGGAACCGTCCATCTCGGCGGCCCTGATGGCCTGGGCCATCATCGAGAAATCGGTCGGAGGCAGGGCTATCGGGTCGTCGAGCCCGTCATCCTTCCTTGAGAGGCAGAAATGTTTCTCTACGATGCAGGCTCCGGCCGCGACCGCGAGCGCAGGCACGAGCACCGGGTCGAGCGAATGGTCGGACACGCCCACGGCCATGCCGAAGAGCGCCGACATGGAGCCGAGTACGCGCAGGTTGTAGTCGGCTTCCGGAGCCGGGTAGGCGGTCACGCAGTGGAGCAGGGCGAGACCCGGCCCAGGCTCGCCGAACTGTTCCAGGGCTTCCTCGATGTCAGACATCCTGGAAACGCCGCTCGACAGGATGGTCGGCAGGCGGTATGACGAGACTTCGTCAAGCAGCTGGGTATAATTGAGTTCCGGACTGGCGATCTTCATGGCAGCTACGCCGATGGAACGCAGCTCCCTGGCGCTACGGAGGCCAAAAGGCGTGCACAGGAATATCACACCGAGAGCCTCGACCCGTTCCTTCATGTCCGCCAGGAAATCGATCCCCGTCTCGAGTGCAAGGAACCTGGCGTACAGAGGCGTCGGTCCGCCGGGCAGCGGCACGAGTCCGGTCGCGGGGTGGATGATCTCGTCAGCGTAGACATGCTGGAACTTGACGCAATCCGCGCCTGACTCGACGGCGGCAGCTATCAGTTCCGCGGCCTTGCCCGGGTCCCCGCCATGCCCCGTTCCAAGCTCGGCAATGACCATGACGCGCCCCGCTCCGTACACGAGACTGCCGATCCTGAATTCATCCATGGCGCGCCTCCAGGAAAATGCTCCGTAATGCTATTTCTCTCGACAATCCATTACCGATACTATAGAATCATAGCCATCGACTGCAATCGAGGAGATCAGTATGAAGCATTTGTTTTGCGACGTGTGTAAAAAAGAGGTCGTAGACCCCATCCCCACAAGGACTTTTTTCAGCCTTCGCGAGTTCGATATGTGCGAGAGTTGCCGGGATGACCTCGAAGCCGCCGTCAAGTACTCGGTACGGAACAAGAAGCCCTTCGACTTCGCGTGGTTCGACAAGCTCAGGGTCGACCTGGTAGAGGATGGCGTCAAGAAGAACCGCATCAGCGTTTCCAAGACCCAGCGCTGACCCCGTCATCCAGCCAATCGCCGATGCCCCTGCTTTGCCGTGGGGGCATTTGCATGAACCTTGCTCTTGTGCCGGGCCGAGAGCATTGTCGTTCTATGCGTTTTCTATGATTATCACCCCGTTTTATCGAAATATTGACAGTAAATTGCGCTACATGGTAGTATCAAAGACGAAAATCA
>PGXR01000282.1 GCA_002839245.1 Spirochaetae bacterium HGW-Spirochaetae-7
ATAGCGGTAGGTAGCCTTCTCCTCTTCGTCGAAGAAGGTCCACTCTATGCGCTCGGCAAGGAAGGTTCCACCGCGCACCTTTACGGTCTCCTTGGCCTCGACGTACTTGGACAGGTCCTTGACAGCCAGTCCGCTCGCGGGAGCTTCCGGGGGCGGCGCGGTTTCCGAATCTGACTTGGCCTTTGCCTTGGACTTGGCCGGTTCGTCGAACTTGGATTCTTCCACCCGCTTGACGTCCGCGTTGTAGTAACGGATCTTCCGGGCCATCAGGTCCTTGTCCATCAACGCCTCGAACTCCCAGACATCGCCATCCGCGCGCCATGCCAGGTACCACCAGCGCTCGCCCGTGGGCAAGGCCTTGAGGAAAGCGCGCTCCGCCTCGACGGCGCTCATCTGGCCGTCGTCGTCGGTGCTTTCGATACGCCATACGGTACCCTGTGTCTCTTCGAGGTCATAGAAATCGGCTCCGAAGCCGCCGATGAAGAAGATCTGCGCATAGAGGACGTTGAACATCATCTTGCGCGTCATGCCGGTCAGCCCCGTCGCCGACGAGACTTCCGCGGAAGCCCTTGCCGAGGCCGAAGCCTGGAGATTGCCAAGCGGATTGAAGCCGCCGACACTGGGAAGCGAGAAGCAGGACGCGAACAAGACCGCTGTCAGCAAGACGGCAGTCGCCAGCGCCACGGTTTTCAGATTGCGTACCATTAGATACCTCCATACCTTTCGACAGATGCTATTGTAGCGCGTCCGGCAAAAAAGGCTAGACAAATTTTTCACCCTTACAGGAAGGTGGTACGCCTTCGAAGCCGGAGGTCGATAAATCCTCGACAGAAAGGACTATTCGGACTAGGATTCCCGGTCAGGAGGACTAACATGAAGAAGATACTGGCGGTACTTTTTGCCGCGCTCATCATCCTTTCTTCCTGCGCAAAGAAGGAAGCCCCGGCGACGGCCACGGAAGCCCCGAAACTCAAGGTGGTGCTGCTGCTCAACGGCACGCTCGGCGACAAGTCGTTCTTCGACTCGGCCGCAAATGGCATGTCCCTGGTCCAGGCCGAGATGGGCGCCGCGGTCGAGACCAAGACCATCGAGATGGGCTACGACCAGAGCAAATGGGAACCGACCCTGCTCGACGTCTCCGAAGGCCCGTGGGACATCGTCGTCCTGGGCACCTGGCAGATGACCGAAGCCCTGCAGAAGGTCGCCAAGGACCATCCGACCAAGAAGTACGTGATCTTCGACACGGCCGTCGACTACACCCTGGGCCTGGCCAACGTCTACTCGATCCTGTACAGCCAGAACGAGGCTTCGTTCCTCGCCGGCGCCCTCGCCACCTACGTGACGACATCGTCGATGCCGCTGGCCAACAAGCAGAAGGTGATCGGCTTCCTCGGCGGCATGGACATCCCGGTGATCAACGACTTCCTCGTCGGCTACATCGAAGGCGCACAGTATGTCGATCCCGCGGTCAAGGTCTCGATCTCCTACATCGGCTCGTTCGACGACTCCGCCAAGGGCAAGGAAATGGCCCTGGCCCAGTACGCCCAGGGCGCCGACATCGGCTACAACGTCGCCGGACAGGCCGGCCTCGGCCAGCTCGACGCCGCCAAGGACGCGAAGCGCTACGCCATCGGCGTAGACTCCGACCAGGCAGCCATCTTCGCGACGAGCGACCCCGAGAAGGCCAAGCTCATCACGACGAGCGTGCTCAAGCGCGTCGACAACTCGATCCTGCGCGCGGTCCAGATGCACGTCAAGGGAACCGCCCCGTACGGAAATGCCGAGACTCTCGGCTTCGCAGAAAACTGCGTCGGCCTCGCCAAGAACGACATCTACAACCAGGTCGTGCCGGCCGAGATCAGGACCAAGCTCGACGAACTCGAGAGGAAGATCATCGCCAAGGAAATCAAGGTCGGTACCGCTTTCAGCATGACGACCGAGGACCTGAACAAGATCCGCAACGCCGTCAAGCAGTAAGGCTTATCGGACATTTTTTCCACGGAGGCGCTGCGCGATCCGAGCAGTGCGCAGCGCCACTGTGGTCAGTCGTTCATGGGAACATACCGGGGGATGGGGATGGAAGAGCTGCTGAGGATGGAATGCATCACCAAGGTCTATCCGAACGGCATCGTAGCCAACAAGGACGTCGACTTCGCGGTGTGCGCCGGGGAGATCCACGGCCTCGTCGGCGAGAATGGCGCCGGCAAGTCGACGCTGATGAAGATACTGTTCGGATTGACCCGGGCCGAGAAGGGCCGCATCATGCTCCGGGGCAAGGAAATACGGGTCGACTCTCCGTATGCCGCCATCGGGCACGGCATAGGGATGGTCCACCAGCATTTCATGCTCGTCCCGTCGCTGACAGCGGCGGAAAACCTGGTGATGGGCATGGAGCCGCGAAAAGGCATCTACATCGACATCGCCGCGGCCATTCGGACTACCGAAGAACTCGGCCGCAAGTACAACCTCGTCGTCGACCCGAAGGCCGTGGTCAGGGACCTG
>PGXR01000011.1 GCA_002839245.1 Spirochaetae bacterium HGW-Spirochaetae-7
CCTTACCGCCGCCATGTCGGCCGCGAAGTCGCCGGTGACGAGCGGGCCGAAGGTCACCGCGTCCAGGATCGACTTGGATATTTCCGACTTGCCTCCGCCGGAAACGGTACACGGCTTGTGGCACAGTAGACCCTCGGCGGCCGTGCCGACGAGGCGCCAGGCTTTCGAGGCGGCATGTTGACCGAGCGTAACGCGATAGCCAGTCGGATGGATGTAGACCTCGGTCGGCAGGACGCGTAGCGATTGCATCACGCCATCGTGGGTCCAGAGGGCTTTCTGCGCCTCGAGCGATATGACCGCGTCCTCGGGGAGGTAGACTATGTTGGGGAAGAGCCTGTCGACGGCATATCCCTGTGGACGCACCTCGATGCGGTCGCCGAGCAGCTTGATCACTTCGTCGAAGGTCTGTCCCTTGGAACGCAGGTTGGTATCCGGTACGAAGTTGTTTCCGAGGCTGAAACTAGGCATGACCAGGGCGCCGCCGGAGTGCTCTTCCTCGGTCATCCCGAGCAGGTTGGACGAATAGGAGATGTGGGCCTTTATCTCCTTCTTGGAATACCCGAAGTAGTTGTCGGCGATGATCGTGACTATGACCCCGCGTTCGTCGCGGGCGCAGAGCTTGAACGGCTTCCCGTCGTTGTACTTTTCCTGGGGATCCTTCCAGGCCATACCGTCGCGTTTCTGCCGTTCGGTCGCGTCTTTCCAGGCGGGAAGGCCGAGGTCTTTCTTGAGCATGCCGGTCAGATGGGTTGCGAGCACCACGCATCCGCTGTGCCCGGTCCAATGCAGCGGGTCCAGCGCTGCGTCGTTGATGGAAACATAAGGGTCGCCGGAATTGCCGAAAATGCTTTCGACGAAATCGAGGTTGGCCGCGAGGGATGCCGGCGCAAAGAACCGTATCTCCATCGACAGCTCAGTCCATAGACCCGCGACCTCGGGCCGCACCGTCGGCCGCAGGAGGAGCGAAAGGAAGATCCGCGCCGCGGCGGGTTCATCGGCGGTGAACGGCAGGACGAGCAACTCATCGGGCGGAGCGAACGCCGCCTTGAGGAGGCGGGCGAAAGCGATTTTTGGCGTGGCCTTCTTGTCGAGGGGCACCGGCAGGCCGCCTTCCGCGATGTGGAAAACGCCCTGGGTAGTACGGCGATCGTTTGACGGATTGTGGAGGATGCCGTTGCGAATGCGGTAGGAGGCCAGCGTCGGCGAGCGGTAATCGTTGGCGTCGGGCGGGAGCGCCACTTCGCGGGCCATGCCGTAGCGGTCGAGGACGAGAGTCCTGGACGGAAGCCTGGGTCTTTCTTCGGCGGGAAGGTCTGAAAGGTACAGGTCGAGGAATTCCTGGATGCGGGCGTCGGCTGGCGGTAGGTAGTCCGCAAGCAACCGGTTCTTTTCGCGGTAGTTGGCGAGCATGTCCCTGGCGAGTTCCAGGAAAGCCGTCCCTTCCCTTGAGTACACCGGCAAGCCCAGAGATTCAAGCTTCAGGTTGATAAAGGCGATAAGCCGACCGCGTTCTGCCGGGGAGCGGCGGTCCAGGTTAATTCCATAATCACGCTTGACAGGCATGGGAGCCTCCGTTCATATCGATGCAGGATGGAAAGTCTGATAAGAATCCTAGTACGAACGGAGCTTTTATTCCATCCTTGAAGCGGGGGTTCGGTATACTATATGGATAATGGCGAGAAGCGAGCTTGAATCGATCATCGACTACATACTCAACAAGGCTGACCCGGGCGAATTCGAGGTAATTGCCAAGGCCTGCGAGCGAAGGCGCCGCGACATGGGAAAGTATGCGGGCCTCGGGGGGCTCAACCCTGGCGCCCTTGCCGGCAAGATGGCCGCTTCGGTGCAGGAGGGGCTCACCGGGAGCGTAACGGGACTGCGGAACACCGTCCGTGACTATGTCACCCGTATCGTCCGCCAGAAGGAACCGGGAGCGAGCGATGACGATATCGAAGCCCTCCTGGACCAGGTCCTGCCCGACCGCTCTTCGGAGGAAACCGGACGAGCCGGCGAAGACGGAGTCGACCTGCCCCCGGAGGCCATGGTGATGATGGTCCGGGATTTCTGCGATTATTCGCTGGGCATGATGCCTCCCTCGAAGCAACAGGAGTTGTGGGAAGGCATTCCCGAATGGCAGGACCAGTACTGGAAGTCGTTTTCGCCCGAGATCAAGGCCTTCGTCAAGGCCAGGCTCGAGGCCAGGCTCGACGAGGAAGCCTTCTGGTCGGCGGTTTTCAGCGTGCTCGGGATATAGTCCCCAGGGATTTCCCGCCTCGAACAGCTGGCCGTTGCCGTGCTATACTGCCGGCCTGTGATCGCGAGGCGCCGGCACGCCGGCGCTTGCTCGCCCTGAAAGGTTTTCGCATGGAAACGGTAGTACTGGATGGCCGTGAGGCCAGCATCAAGGATGTCGTGCTCGTGGCGCGATACGGCGCGACGGCCGAGCTTGCCGAGGAAGCCGTGCCGCGTATCGAGGCTTCCCGGGAAGTCGTGAGGCGTTGCGTCGACGACTCGCTCGTGCGCTACGGCATAACGACGGGCTTCGGCAAGTTCTGCGATGTCGTCATTTCAGGCGAAAGCAACGTGACTCTCCAGCGAAACCTGATCATGAGCCACGCGGTCGGCGTCGGCGACCCGCTTCCCGAGGAAGTCGTCCGCGCGATGATGCTCCTGCGGGTGAACGCGTTGGCGGTCGGCGATTCCGGAGCCAGGCTGTCTACCGTGCTAGCGCTCCTGGACATGCTCAACGCGGGCGTCGTGCCGGTAGTGCCGGAGAAAGGCTCGCTCGGAGCCTCCGGAGACCTGGCGCCCCTGTCTCACATGGCCCTGTCGCTCTGCGGCATGGGGGAGTGCTTCTACCGCGGGAAACGTGGTCCCTCCTCCGACGCGCTCGCGGCCGCGGGTCTCGTCCCGGTGGAACTGGTCGCCAAGGAAGGCCTGGCGCTGATCAACGGCACCCAGTGCATGACAGCCATAGCCGCGCTCGCCGCCTTCGACGCCTGGAAGCTCGTCAGGACAGCCGATGTCGTTTCGGCAATTACGATGCAGGCGCTGCGCGGCATAACCGACGCGTACGACGCCAGGGTCCACGAGGCCCGCGGCCAGTTTGGCCAGATAGAGTGCGCCGCCAACATGCGCGGCCTGCTCGACGGTTCCGGCTATACGACGCGCCAGGGCCAGGAACGCGTCCAGGACCCGTACACGCTGCGCTGCATACCGCAGATACACGGCGCTTCGCGCGACGCTATCGGTTACGCCTTCGACGTCGTGTCGCGGGAGATAAACGCCGCCACCGACAATCCCCTCATCTTCCTCAACCCCGAGGATCCATCCGGGGGCGACATCATATCCGGCGGGAATTTCCATGGGCAGCCGGTGGCGTTCGCCATGGATTTCCTGGGCATAGCGGTCGCGGAACTCGCCAACGTTTCGGAGCGCCGCATAGAGCGCCTCGTCAATCCCGCGCTCTCGAACGGGCTCCCGGCCTTTCTCGTCAGGGACGGCGGGCTCAACTCGGGCTTCATGATAGTGCAGTACAGCGCCGCCTCGCTCGTCTCCGAGAACAAGATACTTGCCCACCCGGCGAGCGTCGACTCGATACCGTCGAGCGCCAACCAGGAAGACCATGTCTCGATGGGGACGATAGCCGCTCGCAAGGCACGGGAAATACTAGGCAACTCGAGGACCGTCATCGCCCTGGAGCTGCTCGCTGCTTGCCAGGCTATCGATCTTCTCGGTGGGCCCGAGGCGCTTTCGCAACCGACCCAGGCCGCCTGGCGCGCCTTGCGCTCGGTAGCGCCGATGGTCGAGAAAGACAGGGTCATGCAGGACGACATGGCGGCCGCGTTGGCGCTCGTAGCCGACGGCACCATACTCCGCGTCGCCGAGGACGCCATGGACGACATCGAGGAGGAATGACGTGGGGACGAACGATGTGGCCGGGGGCTTGAGGCTGGAGTTCGACAAATTGCCGCCCGATCCGGTTTTCGAGCCGGGCATAAGGCGCGCGCCCAGGCGCGAGGCGCCCCTGTCGCGAGCCCAGGAAGCCCTCGCCGTCAGGAACGCGCTGCGGTACATACCCGAGCGCTGGCATGCGCGCATGGCGCCGGAGTTCGCCGACGAACTGCGTACGCACGGCCGCATATACGGCTACCGATTCCGTCCCCGGGGGCCGCTCAGGGGCAGGCCGGTCGACGAATACCGGGGTGCCTGCCTCGAGGGCAGGGCCTTCCAGGTGATGATCGACAACAACCTCGATTTCGACGTGGCGCTCTACCCCTATGAACTGGTCACCTACGGCGAGACCGGCCAGGTCTGCCAGAACTGGATGCAGTACTGCCTCATCAGGAAATACCTTGAAGTCCTTGACCGGGATTCCACGCTGGTCCTGGAAAGCGGCCATCCGTTGGGGCTGTTCAAGAGCCATTCCCTGGCACCGCGAGTCGTGATTACGAACGGCCTCATGATAGGCATGTTCGACAACCAGAAGGATTTCAGCCATGCGGCAGCGCTCGGCGTGGCTAACTACGGCCAGATGACCGCCGGCGGCTGGATGTACATCGGCCCCCAGGGCATTGTGCACGGAACCTTCAACACGTTGTTGAACGCCGGCCGGCTCAAGCTCGGCGTGCCGAGGGACGGCGACCTGCGGGGCCGGCTGTTCGTGTCGAGCGGGCTCGGGGGTATGTCGGGAGCCCAGGGCAAGGCCGCGACCATTGCCGGCGCAGCCTCGATAATAGCCGAGGTGGACGAGAGCCGCGTGCGTACGCGGCACGAACAGGGCTGGGTGTCGTGCGTCGAGACGAGCCTGCCCGGCGCATTCGCGCGGGCCGCCCAGGCCATGGCGAAAGGCGAGCCGATAGCGGTCGCCTACCTGGGTAACGTCGTCGACCTGCTCGAGTACGCGGACGACAGGTCCATCCACGTCGACCTGCTGTCCGACCAGACGAGCTGCCATGCCGCCTACGAAGGCGGCTACTGCCCCGCGGGGCTTTCCTTCGAGGAGCGTACCCGCTTGCTGACCGAGGATCCCGGACGATTCAGGGGACTGGTCGATGCCAGCTTGAGGCGGCATTTCGAAGCCATCAGGCGGCTGACGGCAAAGGGGACCTATTTCTTCGATTACGGCAACTCCTTCCTCAAGGCGGTTTACGACGCCGGCGTCGGCGAAGTATCGAAGAACGGCACCGACGAGAAGGACGGCTTCATCTTCCCGAGCTACGTCGAGGACATCCTTGGACCGGAACTGTTCGATTACGGCTACGGGCCGTTCCGCTGGGTATGCCTGTCCGGCAAGGACGAGGACCTGCGCAGGACAGACGCCGCGGCGATGGCCTGCATAGACCCGGAGCGGCGCGGGCAGGACCGCGACAACTGGGCGTGGATACGCGACGCCGACAAGAACAGGCTCGTCGTCGGCACCAAAGCGCGCATCCTCTACCAGGACGCCATGGGCCGCATGAAGATCGCGCTACGGTTCAACGAGATGGTCCGCTCAGGCGAGGTCGGCCCAATCATGCTCGGGCGCGACCACCACGACTGCGGCGGGACCGACAGTCCCTTCCGCGAGACGAGCAACATCAAGGACGGCTCCAACGTGATGGCCGACATGGCGGTGCAGAACTTCGCCGGCGACGCGGCCCGCGGCATGAGCCTGGTCGCGCTGCACAACGGCGGCGGCGTGGGCGTGGGCAAGAGCGTCAACGGCGGTTTCGGCCTGGTGCTCGACGGCTCCGAGCGGGTGGACTCGATCATCGGCATGGCAATGCCATGGGACGTGATGGGGGGCGTGGCCCGTCGGTCGTGGGCGCGCAACGAGCACGCAATGTCGACCTGCGCCGAGTACAACGAGCTGTACTCGGCGTACGGCGCCATTACCCTTCCGTACGTCGCCGACGAGGGTATCGTCGATACGGCGCTGGGAACCCGCTAGCGTTCCGCCCTAGATGTATCCGAGGGCGCGTGCCTGGGCAGCCAGAGATTCCCTGAACTCCGGCGCCGCGATCGCTATCAACGCCTGCGTCCGTTCCCTGACCGTCCGTCCGCGCAACCTGGCTATCCCGTGCTCCGTTACCACGTGGTCGACGAAGGCGCGATGCAGCGTTACCGCGCTGCCTTCCGGCAGGGTCGGTACAATGGTGCTGACCGTCCCGCCCTTGGCTGTCGAGTAGCAGGCGATGATCGACTTTCCCAGGCCGTCGAAACCGGCCACCGCTCCCTGGGCGGTGTCGGACTGGCCGCCGGTGCCGGAGTACTGGCTGCTGCCTATCGACTCGCTGGCCACCTGGCCGGTGAAGTCGACCGTGAGGCAGGTGTTGATGGAGACCATGCGGGAATTCTGGGCGATGACCGAGGGGTCGTTGACCCAGCGGCCGCGCTGGAACTCGACGGCCACGTTGTCGTCGAGCCAGTCGTACAGGTCGCGGGAACCCATCGCGAACGTCGAGATGAATTTCCCTTTCTTCAGGGCCTTGCGCCCGTTGGTGATGACTCCCAGCTCGTAGAGTTCCATCATCGAATCGACGAACATCTCGGTATGTACGCCCAGGTCCTTCTTGTCCCGCAGGGCGAGCGCGGCCGCGTTCGGTATGCCGCCTATGCCGAGCTGTATCGTCGAGCCGTCTTCGACGAGGTCGGCGATGTGCTCGCCTATCAGGATGTCTATGGCCGATGGCTGAGGCGCCGGCAGGCTGGGCACTTCCTGCTCGTGCTCGACGAAGAACGTGACCTGGCTCACGTGCACGTGGGTATCGCCGAACGTCCGCGGCAGGCGCGGATTTACCTCGAGGATGACGAAGCGGGCCGCCTCGAGTATGTCCTTCTCGTAGGTGATGCCCAGCGAAAGGCTGACGAACCCGTTCTTGTCAGGAGGCGTGCAGGTGCCGATGAAGACCTCCGGCGGCCTGGCGTTGAGCCTGTCGGTAGCGGCGCGGTGGAGCATGTTCGGCACGAAGGTTACCGTACCCGTGCCCGCCTTGAGCGCGGAGCGGGAGCCGGGCGCGTGGAACCAGCTGGCCAGCTCGAAGTGGCCCTTCATCTCCGGCTTCATGTAGAAATCGTAGGCCTTGAGCGTGAGCACCGAGAAGACCCTGACGTCATGGACCGAGGGAGCCAGGATGTGCAGCCTGTCCATGGTCCCCTGCGGCTCGCTGGCGCATTGGCCAACGACGACGTCGAAGCCTGATCGTATGCACTGGATGGCCTCGTCTATCGGGCGAAGCCTCGAACGGTATTCGTCGTTCCACCTTGCCATTGTATTGCTCCTTGCTCTGTCTTGATTGAATCAGTACGTGAACAGGTTGGCGCAGACGGCGAACCCGGCGCCCGAGGCGCAGAAGACCACCGGGTCGCCGCGCCGGAGCTGGCCGTCCTTGACGGCATGGTGGAACGCCATTGGAACGCAACCCGAGCCGGTGTAGCCGTAGCGTCCCATCACCTTGGGAGCAAGGCCACGGGGACGGCCGAGGGCGTCCATCACTTCGTCGATGACGCTGGCGTTTATCTGCGTTAGCACGAACCTGGACACGTTCTCCACTGGCACGCCGCCCTTGGCGCAGAGCTCGCGTATGACCGGAGGCCATAGCTTGACGTTGCGGTCTCCCGGAAGGCGTTGCAGGAGTTCCAGCCCGTAGGTTCCCGCATCGAGGAGCTCCCTGGTCACCGGCTTGCGCGTGCCGCCGGCGTAGACGCCTACGTAATCCCACTGGGTACCGTCTGAAACGAACTTGCTCGCGATGTAGCCAGAAATGTCGTCGTCGCCAGTCCGCGAAAGCACAACCGCGCCGGCCCCGTCCGCGAAGATGGACCAGCCGAAGGCGTCGCCGGGGCGAATGTAGGCCGGCATGTTATAGACGCCGACGACGACCGCCGTTTTCAGCGCCGGATCGCCGGCCATCATGCGGGCGGCCACGTCGAAGCCCGTCACGAAGCTGGCGCACGATGCGCCTACGTCGAATGCTCCCGTGTCGCGCTGGCCGCCCTGCAAGCGGCCCTCCACCAGTATGGCGGTGGCCGGGCTTATGTATTCGGGGGTGTCCGTGCCGACGATGACCAGGTCTACGTCCATCGGGTCGACGCCCGCGTCGGCCAGCGCGGCGCGGGCGGCCTTCTCGGCGAAGTCGGCCGTGGTCTCGTCGACGCCGCGCAGGCGGGCTATGTGCCGCGACTTGATCCCCGTCTTGGCTTCCAGCTTGGCCGCGTCGAATTCCACGCCCGCAAGCCGCATCAGTTCCTCATTGCCTATCGCGAGGCCGGGCGCATAGACTCCCGTACCGATAATCCTCGCCTTTGCCATCGTCGCCTCCCCCGGGAGCCGCCTAGCGGCGCCCGGCCAATCCGTGCACCAGGTAGTCCCCGATTCCCTCGACGATGGCCCGCGCGTTGTGCGGAGACCGGTCGAAGGCTACCTCCATGCCGTAGTAGTGAGAAATGCCCATCATGAACTCGATGGCGCTGTCGATGTAGGCTGGATCCGCCGCCACTGCCGCTGGATCCAGTCCGGTATCGGCTTTTTTCAGGTATCCGCGCCTGAAAGCCTCGTAGTATTCCTTGACGGTCGCCGGAGCGACGAACTCGCCTTCGCGCGCGATGCTGTAGCACCAGGGGTCGAGCGACAGGTAGACGCCAAAGAGGAATATGCCCTGCAGTTCCTCCTCGAGCCGGTTGAGGCCGGGGCTCAGATTGGCCGCTATGAAGCGCCGTACTTCGTGACCGACGGTCGTGATCTGCTCCCGGAAGAAGCTCTCTTTGCCGTCGAAGTACTTGTAGAAGGCCCCCACCGACAGGTTGGCGGCATCGGTGATCTCATGGATGTTGACGGAGTGGTAGCCGCGCTCGCCGAAGAGGCGCTTGCCGGCGCTCATCAGGCGCTCCCGGCTCGTCTCTCCCAGGCTTATCGCCGGCGGCGTTATAGTGATGTCGAAGACGCGCGCGGGTTCCCATCCCAGTTCCCTGAACGCTCCGTACGCCACGATGTCGGTGAGCGCCGGGATCGAGACCCGCGCCCCCTGCAGCGCCGAGCGGACCGCGGCGAAGCGCAGCCCGCCGATGGCCACCAGGTATTCCGGGACGCCGGCGGTCCGGCCCAGGACCTTGGACAGCACCCTGCGATACATGTCGGTCAGGCGGTGCTCATACTCGAAAAAGCGGTACTGGCCTTCCCGGAACACCGTGACGAGGTCGACGTGCTCCGCGGAGAAGCGTACGACTATGCCTGCCATGCTCGCCAGCCTGTCGTGGAGGGTTTCGCCTTCGGTCTTCTCCAGCGCGTCGGCTATCCTGTCGATGACGTCCTCCAGGATATTGCGGACGAGCGATTCCTTGTTCTCGAAGTATCTATAGAAAACGCCGTTGGACAGTCCCGAGGCGCGGCAAATTTCAGCGATGGAAACCGAAGAGTACCAGCGGGAAGAGAACAGGGCAACGGCGGTTTCTAGGATCCTTGCCTGCGTGCCTTTGTCGCGTTCACCCATCTGGTAGGCTCCATGCTGTTAGCGGTAATGAGAACCGATTCACGATTCCTGTCGCGTATTATATGAGCGTATTGATACTATGGCAAGGACAATATGGAAAACACCAGATATTGCCGGAATGGTGCAAAATGTTGCAGAATATTGCTTGACGGATTTGAATAATTGATGCATAGATAGTGAGAGATGATTCACCATATCGAAGGAATGATGATGCACGTCGGAATATGTGGCATTGGAGTCTATACCCCGCCCGGATACCTGACGGCGTCGGATCTCTCATCGGCGACCGGGGTTCCGGAGGACGTGATCGCCAGGAAAATCGGCGTAAGGCGCAAGCCGGTGGCGGGCCCCGATGATACGACCGCCGTCATGGGCATCAAGGCGGCACGCGACGCGATGGCCGAGGCTGGTATCACCGGCAAGGATCTCGACCTCGTCCTGTGGTGCGGCGCGCAGCACAAGGATTATCCATGTTGGCTGGCCGGCCTCTACGTCGCCAACGAGCTCGGCGCTTCGAACGCGTGGAGCTTCGACATGGAGGCGATGTGCGGTTCGATGATGGCCGCCCTCGACGTCGCCAGGAGCATGATGCTGACGAGGACCGACCTGTCGACTGTGCTCCTCGTTTCAGGCTACCGCAACAACGACCTCATCGACCTTCGCGAACCGTCTACCCGCTTCATGATGGATATAGGCTCGGGCGGCTCCGCCCTGGTATTGAGGAAGAACGCCGGAAAGAACGTCGTACTCGGCTCCGCGTTCAAGGGTGACGGCTCGCTGAGCCTCGACTGCATAGTACCGACGCTCGGGGCCAAGGCCTGGCCCCCCGTCGATGGCGACCTTGCGAAGGCGCACTTCATGGTTTCCGACGAGAAGGCGTTCAAGGCCAGGCTCGGAGAGAAGACCATGCCTAACTTCTACTGGGTCATCGACCGGGCTCTCGAGCTGTCGGGCGGATTGTCGCGAGGCGATATCGGCTATCTCGCGGTGCTGCACTTCAAGAGGAGCGCCCACGACGCGGTACTCGCCGAACTGGGCCTCGACGACGGAAAGACCACCTACCTGGAAGACTACGGCCACCTGGGACAGAACGACCAGCTCCTTTCGATCAAGCTCGGCCTCGGGAGCGGGAAGATACACGACGGCGACAACCTGGTGCTCGTAGGGGCGGGGCTCGGTTTCGTATGGGCCGCGAGCGTCGTCCGATGGGGACCCGCGGCAAAAGGGGAATGATCAGGGGAAAGACGCACCAGGGCGTGGCGACGGAACAACAGGTTCTTGTGGCGGGTATTCGGCTCCGGGCCGATTCCCGCCTGAGTCAATAATCGGGCGCTTTGGCGTCCGTCATGTACAAGGAGGACATATATGAAGAAAGCGTCAGCGATCCTCGCGATCCTCGCGCTGTCGGTCCCCGCCTTCGCCCAGTCGGGGAACATCAAGATCGGCGGCACCTGGCCGCTCGGCGACATCACCGGCAAGCAGGGCAGCATGGCCGCCCAGCAGGCCGTCGACGAGATCAACGCCGCCGGCGGCATACTCGGCCGGCAGCTCGAGCTGATCGTCATCGACGACGAGCTCAAGGCCGACAAGGGAGCCGCCGCCATCGAGAAGCTCGTCACCGTCGACAACGTCGACGTGCTGATGGGCGGCATGGCCTCGGGCGTCGCGCTCGGCCAGATTCCCGCGATGAAGAAATACGGCAAGATCGTCATATCGACCGGCGCCGCGTCGTACAAGGTCGAGGAAGCCCTCGGCGCCGATGCCAACTGGTACTTCCACCTCCACCCCTGGGACTACAACCAGGGCGCCTCCTATGCCCAGGGCTGGGACGAGATCCAGAAGAAGTACCCGGCCATCAAGATCAAGAAGCTGTTCCTCGCGTACGAGGAAGGCGCCTTCGGCAAGTCGTCCTTCGACCAGACCAAGATCCTGTTCGGCGAGGGCGGCCGCTACGTCGTCGACGGAGCCCCGTTCAAGAGCGCGGCCCAGGGCGGCGGCGACTACGGCTCCATGCTCGAAACGGCCAAGGCTTTCAAGCCCGACCTCTTCCTGTGGGCCGGTTACGACGCCGACGCGCTGCCGATGCTCGAGCAGGCCAAGGCGATGAAGTTCAACCCCGGCGTCTACCTCGGAGCGCCTCCCGGATGGCCGATCGGCTTCCAGAACTCCAAGCTCGCGAACAACGTGATGCTCTACGGCATGTGGGCTCCGTCGATCAACGACATCAGCGCGGCCAGCAAGAAGTTCTACGACGGCTTCGTGGCCAAGTACAAGGCAGAGCCCGCTACCTACTTTGCCCCGCTGTCGTACTCCGCCGTCTACGTCTATGCCGACGCCGTAAAGCTCGCCGGCACCACCGAAACCAATGCCGTGATCAAGGCCCTCGAGGCGACCAAATACGCCTCGCCGCTCGGCCAGACCATCACCTTTACCCCGGCCAAGATCATCAAGCACCAGGGCATCAAGAACCAGAAGATCCTCCAGTGGCAGAACGGCCGCCAGGAAGTCATCTGGCCGTTCGAGTCCGCGACCGCCAAGCCCGTCTATCCCTTCCCCAAGTGGAAGTAAACGCGGCTTGACCTGAAACCGATACAGCCGTCGGCCCCCCGGGGCCGGCGGCTTGTCCTTGATCCATGCGATCGACCAGAGGGAAGCAGATGGCGAACAAACGGAACGCGACCATGAACGTCGCGCTGATAACGGCGGTGGCCGCGGCCATCCTCGTATGGCGCCCGACCGTACTCATCAACGGCCTGCAATCGGCCGGCCTCTATGCCTCCATCGCGATCCCGATGGGACTCATCCTCGGCATCGTGCACATCGTCAACCTCGCGCACGGCGAGTTCATGATGGTGGCGGCCTACATTACGTATATGCTGTGCGCGGCCACGGGCATGGATCCGTTCGTCGCCATGGTTCCGGTAGCGCTCGTGACCGCGGCTTTCGGCTTCGTGATATACAAGCTGACCATCAGGCAGGCCCTCAAGGCGCCCGAGCTCAACCAGCTGATCCTGACCTTCGGTCTGGCGATCTCGATGACGCAATTAGCCAATCTCCTGTTCACCTCGCAGACCCGCAAGCTGTCCTTCGACTACGTGTCGGCGTCGCTCGACATCGGGGACCTTTCCTTCGGTGTCTATAAATTCGTCTATATCGGCATAGCCTTGCTGATGATCGTTGGCCTCAAGCTTTTCCTGACGAGGACGACGACCGGCAAGGCCGCGCTCGCCGTCGGGCAGAACCCCAGGGGAGCGGCCATAGTCGGCATCGACGTCGACAGGACCTATGGCCTCGTGTTCGCCCTCGCCTCGGCCCTCGTCGGCATGATGGGCGCCGTATTCATCACCAGCGCCTCGATATTCCCGGCCGTCGGCAGTCCCTACACGATGAAGAGCTTCTGCCTCATCGCTATGGCCGGCATCGGCAACATCCCCGGCATACTCGGCGCCAGCATCCTCCTTGGCGTATCGGAAAATATCCTCAAGGCGTTCCGCGGCACCCGCGGCTGGGCCGACATAGTATTCTTCGTCCTGATCATCACGGTGATACTCGGACGCTCGATCAGGGGGAAGAAGGCATGAAGCTCAAGACCTCGTACCTATCCGCGGCCGTGATCGCCGCCGTGGTCATCGCCTTCCCTGCCTTTCTCGGCGCGTACCCGCTCAACGTCGCGCGCAGCGTGATGACCTACATGGCCCTCGCCATATCCTGGGACATGCTCCTGCGCTCCGGACAGATATCGTTCGGCATAGCCGGCCTTTTCGGGCTCGGCTCATACGCCTCGGCGATAGCGGTGATGCGCGGCGGCATGGATCCGTTCCTCAGCATACTGTTCGCTGCGGCCTTCGCGGGAGTCATGGCCTTCGCGCTGGGCTTCGCCATCCTCCGCCTGCGGGCGATGTACTTCTCGATAACCACGCTCGCGCTGATGGAGATATTCCGCATCGTCATGCACAACCTGCACGACTTCTCCGGCGGTCCCGAGGGCATCGTGCTTTCGGCCCCGATCTTCGGCGGGAATTCGACCGCGCTGTACTGGCTCTGCCTGGCCGGCCTCTTCATCACGATAGGCGTGTCGTGGTACTTCGAGAAAAGCAAGATGCACCTTGCGCTGACGGCGATAAGGAACGACGAGACGAGCGCGCGCTCGAACGGCGTCGACATCTTCCGCTACCTCCTGGTCGCCTTCGTGATCACGTCGATAATCCAGGGCATGATGGGGGCCATCCAGATCCAGTCCTACGGCTTCACGACGCCGGAGACGGCCTTCGACGCCAATTTCACCCTGCTGCCGCTGGCCATGGCGCTCCTTGGCGGCATCCACAGCACGATAGGCCCGATGGCCGGCGCGGTGCTCCTCGGCGTAGCCTCGGAATGGCTCAAGCTGAAGATCCCCTACGGCCACCTGATGGTCTACGGCATCATCATCATACTCGTCATCCTTTTCATGCCCCAGGGACTGGTCGGCCTGGCGCGCAGGATGCTACGGGGTTCCGACAAATCGGGCCGCAAGGCGGGAGCGAGCCATGAGTAAACTTGTCACCTCAGGCCTGACCAAGGCCTTTTCGGGCCTCGTCGCCGTCAATAACGTCTCCTTCGCGATGGAGGAAGGAGAAATCCTGGGCATCATCGGGCCGAACGGCGCGGGCAAGACCACGTTCATCCACCTGGTATCGGGAATCCTCATGCCGACCTCGGGAACGGTCGCGTTCAAGGGCAAGGACATCACCTACGCTCCCGCCCACATGCGGAGCCGCATGGGCATCGCCCGCACCTACCAGCTCATCCACCCGCTGGAAAACCTCAAGGTGATAGAGAACGTGATGGTCGGAGCCGTGTTCAGCAAGGACAAGAGCCTCAGGGAGGCGCGCAGGACCGCCGAGGAAATCTGCGCGGAACTTGAACTGGACAGGCTCGAGCGGGACACGACGCAGCTGTCGATCTTCGAGATAAAGAAAATGGAAATCGCGCGGGCCCTCGCCAACGAGCCCGAGGTATTGTTCCTCGACGAAGTCATGGCCGGGCTCAACAGCGACGAGACGAAAGGCATGATCGCCACCGTCCAGCGCATCGCCACGGAGCGGAAGCTGGCGGTCGGCGTCGTCGAGCACGTGATGGGCGTGATACGGGAGCTGACCCAGCGAGTCATAGTCCTGGAGGCCGGCGAGCTGATTGCCGAAGGTCCGTACGAGACGGTGTCCAAAAACCCGCGCGTCATAGAAGCCTACCTCGGAGGAGCCGCATGATACTCGACATCAAGAAACTCGAGACCGGCTATGGCCGGCTCCAGGTGCTCCGCGGCATCGACCTGTCGGTAGGCAAGGAATCGGTCGGCCTCTTCGGTCCGAACGGGGCGGGCAAGACGACGATCATCAACGCGGTAATGGGTATCGTCAAGCCATGGGCAGGCTCGATAGAGTTCGAGGGAACGGCAATCGGCGGCAAGCCTACCCACTTCGTCGCGCGGGCCGGCATCGCCCTGGTGCCGCAGGAACGGGAACTCTTTCCCGGCATGAGCGTCGCGGACAACCTGGAGCTGGGAGCGGCCTATGTCCCGCGCGGCAAGCCCATCATGGCGCAGCAGCTAGAAGTGGTGCTGACCCTCTTCCCGATACTCAAGGAACGGTACAAGCAGCTGGTCGGCACGATGTCGGGAGGACAACAGCGCATGGTCGCCATAGGGCGCGCCCTGATGGCCAACCCGGCGCTCCTGATACTCGACGAGCCGTCGCTCGGACTCCAGCCGTCCATCGTCGCCGAAGTTTTCGACCGCCTGTCCATCCTGAAGAAGGACATCGCGATCCTGGTCACCGAGCAGAACGTGCGGGAGAGCCTCAAGGCGATAGACCGCGGCTACGTCATCGAGAACGGCGCGGTCGTCCTCGAGGACACGGCGGCGGGGTTGGCCAACAATCCACACGTCATCTCGGCATACTTGGGAATATAGCCGTGGCACGCGCGGATATAAACGGCGTCGGGCTGGAATACCAGCTGAGCGGCACGGGGCCGGAGACGGTGGTGTTGCTCAACGGCATCGCGATGTCGATATCCCACTGGAAGCCGGTCGCAGACCGGCTCGTCGGGGCCGGTTACCGGGTGCTGGCGCACGACCTGCGAGGCCAACTGCTTTCGGACAAGCCGCCGGAACCGTACTCCTTCGAGGAGCACGCGCGCGACTTGTCCGCGCTGCTTGCGCAACTCGGCGTGGACAAGGCGCATATCGTCGGCACTTCCTACGGCGCGGAGGTCGCCTTGACCTTCGCCAGGGATTTCCCGGCAGCTTGCCTCAGCGTCGTCTCGATAGACGGCGTGACCGAGTTCGACGCGGTGCTCGGCGCCGCGGTCGAATCCTGGAAGGCGGCTGCGCTGTCGGACCCGCGGGTGTTCTACAGGACCATCCTGCCGTGGAACTATTCCGCCGGTTACCTGGCGGCCAACCGTGACGCGCTTGCCAGGCGCGAAGACGCCATCGCCTCGCTGCCGCGCCAGTGGTTCGAGGCTTTCGCGCGGCTTTGCGACGCCTTCCTGGCCATAGACCTGACCAAGGACCTCGGCAGGATATCCTGCCCCTGCCTGGTGCTCGTCGCCGGAAGCGATATCCTCAAGGGACCGCCGTACGCGCGCGTCATCGAGCGGGGCGTGCCTGGCTCCCGCTACGTCGAGATACCCGGTTCCGGCCATGCCGTGGTGGTCGAGCGGCCGGACGCGGTGGCCTATTCGCTCCTCGGGTTCCTGGATCCGTTACGCGGGCCGGCTCGGTGAAGTTCCGGCCGGCCGTGGCGACGATCCTCGTCGTATCGTCGGCCTGCATATGCTTGACTGCCTGCGCCGCCCGGAAGGACGCAGGAGCGGTCGCTTCAAAGGAGGGCCCGATGGCTGGTAATTTCGTGGTTGCGGATGGCAAGAAGCTGTTCTACGAGGAACGCGGCGAGGGGGTGCCCGTCGTACTCGTGCACGGCAACACCGGTTCGCACCGCTGGTGGAGCCGCGTCATGGACCTGCCTGGCTGCCGGGCGATCGCCCTCGACCTGCCCAATTTCGGCCGATCGGAACACCTGGACGTCGCCGACATCGACGCGTACGCGGACTACCTGACGGCTTTCGTCGCGGCCCTCGGGCTGGAGCGGCCGGTGGTCGTAGGGCACAGCCTGGGAGGCGCCGTCGTCATGGCGATGGCGGCCCGCCATCCCGAGCTTGCGAGGGCCTTGGTCCTCGTCGACAGCGCCGCGCCTGGAGGGCTTGTGACCCCCGAAGCACACTACCCCTACATCGAGATGTACCGGACCGACCGCGAGCTGATGCGCAAGGCGCTCGCCTCGGTGACGCCGTCGATGCATGACGAGAAGCTGCTCGACGAGCTTGCCGACGACGCCATGCTCATGGCCGGCCACGCCTTCTCCGGCAACGCGCGAGCGCTGGCGCGATTCAATTATGCAGGCCGGGCGGGCGCCTTCGCCGGACCCGTCCTGGTCGTCTGGGGTCGCAAGGACATCATCATCACCGAGGCTATGGCCAGGGATACGGCCGCGGCGTACGGCAACGCCAGGCTCGAGATCCTCGAGGATGTCGGCCACTCGGCGATTGTCGAGTCACCGGCAGAGTTCAAGCGGCTCATTATGCAATTTCTGCAAAACATTTAGTAAAAAGACAGAGTTCTCTTGAAAAGTATGTAAATACGCCGCAATATTGTGGATATGCATGATTATGTAGATCGAAAGATATGTGTCTCGATTCTGGCTGATCTGAAGCTTTTCCCGGCCGTCGCCCTTCTGGGACCGCGTCAAGCAGGGAAATCCACGCTGGCTCGGGAGCTCGCAAAGAGCCTGGATCACAGTGTGTACCTCGATCTCGAGAGTCAGGAGGACGTCGCCAAGTTGAGCAACCCGGAGTTGTTCCTTGGAATGCATGCAGGAAGTACCGTCATCCTTGACGAGGTCCAGACCATGCCATCCATTTTCCCGGTACTCCGCTCCGCTATCGATCGGGATCGTCATCCGGGCAGGTTCCTCTTACTTGGATCGGCCTCGCGGCACCTGGTTAATCAGAGTTCGGAGAGTCTTGCAGGGCGTATCGGTTTTGTCGAGATGTCAGGGTTCCTGCCCGATGAATGCCCGGAGGATACCGATTCCCTCTTCAAGTTGCTGTCGAGAGGCGGATTCCCGGAGTCGTTTCTCGCGGAGTCGGATTCGGATAGTTATCGATGGCGTCAGGCTTTCATCAAATCGTATGTGGAGCGTGATCTCCCGCTTCTGGGGCTGGGAGCGCCACCGCAGCTCATCCGCCGGCTCTGGGCTATGGCGGCGCACCTGCAGGGACAAGTTCTCAATGTCAGTACATTGGCATCGTCACTTGGATCGAGCACGAGCAGCATTCGCAGGTACCTTGATTTCATGGAGGATGCGCTGCTGCTGCGGCTATTGCCACCTTGGGTTGGAAACCTCAAGAAGCGTTTGGTCAAGGCTCCGAAACTTTACCTCCGGGATTGCGGAATTGCCCACGCCTTGCTTTCGATCAAGGATCGCGACGAGATGATGGGGCATCCGGGCTGGGGGGCTCAATGGGAATCACTTGTCGTCGAATCGTGTCTTCGCTGGTGCCCGAATGCCACCGCGTCTTTTTACCGAACCTCCAACGGGACCGAGGTGGATCTTGTCCTGGAGTCGGGTGCGCGCCGCGTGATCATCGAAGCCAAAGCTTCTGCATCGCCATCGGTCGGCAGGGGATTCTGGACGGCCGTAAGTGATATTGACGCCTTTGCGGCCTTCATATGCGCGCCTGTTGCGACCATGTATCCGCTGCATGATAAGGTATCGGTGGTGCCCATTGTCGACCTTAAACGGTGTCTGACAGAAATCGGTTTTGCAGACTAAAAAATTGCGATATACGCGAGGTTGCTATCCGAGCCTATGAACCAGGCTCCTCACCGCCAGGCTGGCCATGATGTGGCCTGCAGCCTGCGGGACGAAGGGACCCGAACCCTGGACAGCGCGGACGCGCTCCCCGTCCACGGTATCGCCCGGGATGGATCCGTCGGCCGGCATGGCTGGCGCGACGGGTGGCTCGTCCGACCAGACGCAAAGGAATTCCGCGGGCATCGACACGGTTTCGTCTGCTGTCTTCCTCTTGGTGCGCAGTTCACCAGGCACCGGGCCGAAGCCGAAACGACGCAAGCGCTTTCGGACAAGTGACGACAGAGGACAGTCGTGGGTCTCCCACAGCGAGCCGACGCGGAGGCGTTCCGGGGCCATCCTGCCGGCCGTGCCCATGCTCGAGGCGAAAGGCAGGCCTGCCCTGGCGAGGGCGGCCATCAGGTTGGTCTTGGGGTTGAGCGTGTCGATGCAGTCGAGGTAATAGCCACAACCTTCGGGCAGGCCGGCCGCGACCGTGGCACCGCGCAGGATGGCGCCGGTGGCGTCGATGCGTATCCGTGGGTTTACGCGGCGCGCGTATTCGGTGAACACGTCGACCTTGGATTTTCCAATGCCATCCCGGTAGCCGAAATACAGCCGGTTGAGGTTGGACTCGTTGACGGTATCGAAATCGACGACTACGAGCGAGCCGACGCCAGCGCGTACCAGGTCCATCGCCGCGGTCGCTCCCACGCCGCCAAGGCCGAAAACGCAGACGCGGGAAGCGGCGAGCAGGTCGGCTCCGGCATCGCCGAGCAGTATCCTGGTCCTGTCATCGAAGCGCATCGGCGAAGGCCTCCCTGAAGTTCGATTCTACCGAGGTCCTGATCGACTCGACGGATTGGCCCCGTATCGTCGCCAGCTCGGCGACCACCAGCGGAAGGTCGCACGTCGTGGAGTATGCGCGTAGCAGAGCCCGCCTGAAACCCCTTGATCCGGGTGGGGTATGTCCCCTCGGCGGCTGGTAAGGCGCGTCGGTCTCCGTGAGGATGGCGGACTCCGGCAGAGCCGCCGCGCTCGATCGCGCCTTGTTGTTTCCGTTGACGATCGAGTTGCCGAAGGAGAACAACGCGCGCGGGCACCTGGCCAGGAAGTCGAGCGCCTCGTTGGCGGGACCCGGCCACGAATGGAGGATGCAGGCAGGAAGCCGGGAAAGCCTGGGGGAGTACTCGAAGAGCAGGTCGTCGGCGCGGCGCAGGTGCAAAACCAGGGGCAAGCCAGCGCGCAGCGCCAGCTCCAGCTGGAACTCGAAGACTTGCCGCTGGACGCGCTCGTTCTCCGGCGTCCTGACACGGAGCGGAGCATCGCCGAAAAAATCGAAGCCGCATTCGCCTATCGCCGCGATGGCGCCGGAACCAGCCAGCGCGGCCAGCTCGTCGGCTTCGTCCATGACAGGCAGTTGCGGGTGCAACCCGAACGACGTCAGGCAGGGCCCCGAGCCGGCCATGATGCGTTTGGTCGCTTCAAGTCCCGCACGGTCATGTACGGAGGCCAGACCGAGGACGCCGGTGTCGCGGTAGTTGTCCGTAAATCCCGGGTCGATTGAGGCGAGGTCGTCTGCATGGAAATGGGCGTCTATCAACACGGTTTTAAAATAGACCGGCCGGCCGCTGGATAACAAGCGGTCGGCCGGTGGTACTGAAAAGGTACGGGAGTCTACAGCCCGGCCAGCAGGCTCTTGGCGTCGTCGAGGGTGGCCGGATCGTCGAACCATCCGGCGGGAATCGCCGTCTCAAGGAGCTTTCTAGCATCTCCCGTGGCCCCATAGCGGGCCGAGAGCGTAGCGAGGGCCAAGGCATACGAGCCGCGGAGCGCTCCGGCGTCCTCGGGAGAGGCTGCCCGCAACGACGAGAGCGCCTTGGCGCCCGATCCGCTGGCGAGGGCAGCGAGAGACGCGCTGTAGGCGGCCCTGGCAGCTCCGGTAGCGTCGGAGGCGTCGATGTAGAGCGTCATTGATTCCATGAACAGTTTCCACGCGCCGGCATGGTCGCCTGCCTTTGACGCTTCCTCGGCGGACGAGAAGGCCTCGTCGGCTTCTATAGTGCCGCCGGCCCACATCATGCCCTTGGTATTGACGGCCTCGGAACCGCGGACGCCTGCCACGGTGGTGCCGACCTGGCCGCCCTTGGAAAGCTTCTCCAGCTTGCCCGCTATCGCCGCGACCGCGCTTTGTTCAGCCCGGGGCTTGAACAGCGACTCGACGACATACGTGCCCGGAGCGGCAATCGTGACGCTCGAACCATTCTGGGCCTTGATCTCCAGGACTGCTCCGGCGCCCAGTTTTACCGACAGCGCGGAGTCGAACTTCATGTCGAAATCGAGCGCCTTCCAGGTAGAACCGGACTGGACCTGGGCCGAGCCGTCAACGAAGGAGACGGTGACCGGAGCGGCCACGGCGCTCGCGGCGAAGGCCAGCAAGACTATTGAAAAAGCGACATAACGTTTGACTTTCACGGCTTCAACCTTTCACGGAACCCCCCAGCGGGGAACCGTACACCAGCATTACGACCAATATAACTATAGCGCGCCCCGTGTCATAGAACCATCGATGACCGAGCCGTCGAGCTGAATTTTACATCAACCGATCTCCTCGTCGTTGCGCCGTTTTCCGTCAGCCTCCGGTCGAGCGGTCATCGCCGCCGGCGACCTTTCACCAGGCCTGTCAGGGGTGGGAGGGGTGCGCGGGGTACTTGGAGTGCCCGTGCCGCCTGGCCCGGCCGCCGATACCGGCGAATACGAGGCGGCGAGCTTGAGGGCGGCAATGTCGGAAAGGGTCGACGATGACTCTTTGTCGGCCAGTTGCCTGTCGAGGCCGGCCGTCCTGACCGCCAATCGGTCGTCCTTCGACGTCACCGTGGCTTTGGCGGGGACCATCGGGGTTGTCACAGCCTTGGCTGTCATCGCAGGTGCCTTGGCCTGGGGCGGATCGGCCTTGGTTGAGGCGGCTACGTGGGCAGTATCGATTTTAGCCGGCGACCTGGCGCTCGGGGACTGGAGGCTTGGGGGCAGCCAGGAGGCGGGGGTGGTAATCCTGTCGACGGCCATCGGGGCTGTAAGCAGCGAAGCTCGCTGAACGCTAGTGGAGGAAGGGTTGGACTGGGGTATCGGTGTCCGGGAAGAGAGGCTTGTGGCGTAGCTTCCGGTCGGGGAGAGGAGGGAACGGGGGGCAATATCACCACCTCCTTCATTTGAAACGTATTTAATGGCACTAGGATTGCCTGCGCCATCCAGGACGCGATAATAGAATTTGTCACCTGTTGTATCCAAAGTGATATTTATGGTCGCGGTTACCTCGTACGGCTCTGTGCCTGAAACACTGAAAAGAGTACCTGTATATACCGTACCAGTCCATTCAGTGGTGTTTTTAGCGATATATTCGATTGCTGAGAATCCCGATGTATCGGTATTCATGGTAACAATGAGAACGCCTGGATTTGCATAGGAACCGGTGACTGGGGACGTGGTAAAGGTCGGTGCGGTTGTGTCGATGAGCACGTTTCTTGTGAGCATCTTCGTCCTGCCGACGACATCGGTGGCGGTGATGGTGTAGACCCACAGGCCATCCGTGGTGTGTGTCACGGTGTCTACAGTCGGGGAGTACGTGTACGCTCCGCTCGTGAACTTGGAGAAGACCACGGTAGCGGAAGCTCCGTCCTTAGCGGCCATGATGATGACACTGGTGAACGCGTTGGTATCGCTCGCGCTGCCGGTCAGGCTGAAC